>JAWCOP010000008.1:12561-14813 GCA_038847005.1 Bathyarchaeia archaeon
CGGGCTCGACCCGATAGCATGGGACGATGTCGACCACCACCCCATCCACCACCGCCTCCACATAGGGATGCTCGGAGTACCTCTCGTACGGCCGATGCTCCCGCAGGACCCCCTTCCCGATCTCCAAGGCCTTTTTGCGAAAGGTTTCCCTATCGATGCCCCTTGGGAACCTCAGGAATATATCGAGATCCGCCTCCCCCCTGATCCACGTCCCCTTCGCCACCGAGCCCTCGAGCCTCACTTCTATGTCCAGCCCCGATCCTAGGACCTCCTCCCCCAAGCGCTTCATCAGCCCCTCCGCCAACCCCATTATCCTCTCCCTCTCGGCCCCATCCGGGCGGAGGGCGGGGAGGACCTCCTCCAAAATGAGGGAGACGTCCCTCATTTGGCGCGGGCCTCGCAGATCGTATAATAAGTGGGCCCCTCGGGGGAGAGCTCGCTCCTCTTCAGCCTTATCGAATCGACGGGTATACTCCCGAACTCCAACTCCTTTGAGCCGGAGAGAAATTGCTTGAACTTCGCCCTACAACCTGGGGATTTCACCCTCGCTATCGTCAAATGCGGCGAGAAGCCCCTCTCATCGGGCGGGATCCCGAGCACCCTCAAGCGCGTTTCAATATCCCTCGCGATCCCCTCCAGCTCCCTCCGGCCCCCTTGGATCCCTATCCATATGACGTTGGCATAGCCGTCCTTCGGGAAGGCCCCCAATCCCCTCAGCTCCACCTCGAACGGGCCGAACTCAACCCCGCCGAGCGCTTTGCAGATCCCATCGGCCGTCTTCTCATCGATCTCGCCCAAGAACCTAAGGGTTATGTGGAGGTTTTGGGGCTCGACGAGCTTCAGGCCTTTGCAAATCCCCAGGAGGTCGCGTTGAACCCTTCCCACACTCTCCACGAAGCCCGGATCCTCCAGGTCCACGGAGATGAAGCACCTCAAGGCGCGAATCCCTCGATGCTCGCAAATATTAATCCGACCCGATTCTATTTATCTTCTGCGAGCGATCGATCAAGAGTGGCAAGGGCTTGAGCGCGAAGTTCGTGATAGCCACGACGGGGATGCCCGGCTCGGGCAAGGGCGAGCTCTCGAGGCTCTTCAGGGAGGCCGGATACCCGGTATATGTCTGCGGGGATGTGGTCCGCCGGGAGGCCGAGAGGCGGGGCCTTCCGAACGATTCCCGAACCTTGGGCGGCCTTATGTTCAAGCTGAGGGAGGAGGGTGGCCGGGCCGCCATAGTCAAGAGGCTCTCGGCGGATGTGGAATCGGATCCCTCGAGGGCGGTCGTGGTGGAGGGGATAAGGAACTTGGAGGAGGTGGAGGAGCTTAGGAGGCGCTTCGAGGTGATCGTCGTCGCGGTTCATTCCCCGCCCAAGCTCAGATGCGAAAGGCTGTTGAGGAGGGGAAGGGGGGACGATCCCAAGACACCCGAGGATTTCAGGGAGAGGGACGAGAGGGAGCTGAGGGTCGGCGTGGGCGATGTGATCGCGCTCGCGGACCTCGTGATCCGGAACGAGGGGAGCCTGGCGGACCTGGAGGAAGAGTTCAGGGGGCTCATGGGGAGGATCGAGGGATGGATCGGGTCAGGGTAGAGGTAGTCGCGAGGGTCAACCCCACGGAGGATCGGGAAAAGGTGGGAAGGGCGATCGCGAATATATTCCCGAACGCGCGTTTGGCCGGGGAGGATCTCGGGGATGGGTCGGCCATCCTTAAGGGATCCTCGGAGGGGCTCGAGGCGCTCGAGCGCTTGAAATCCCTCATAGGGGCCGAGAGGATAAGGAGCGCCGCCAAGGCCATATTGTCCTCATCCAAAATCGGGAACGCCCTGGAGTTCCATTTGCATAAGCAGGCCGCCTTCGCCGGGAGGGTTTCCTTCTCCCAGCCCTTTGGGGAATCGCCCTTGGGCCCGATATCGATCAGGGTGGAATGCGAGGACCCGGATGGGCTGATAGAATGGCTAACCGAGCCTGCCGCCCGGGGCTCGGAGGGGCGCTCGGGGCAGGGCTAAAGCTCCAGCGCCATTGAATCGTACGCAACCATTGAGTTCGGGAATATCCGCTTGGCTTGAAGGAGGAGCGGGGCCGGGTCCCGATACATCGGGCTCAAATGGAAGAGGATCAGGGCCCCGACCCCGGCCCCCCTCGCCACCGATGCCGCTTCGCTGGCGGTCGAATGCCCATACTCCTTGGCCTCCCCCGCCTTCGAATCGTCGAACGTCGAATCGTGGATTAGGAGATCGGCACCCTTGGATAGGCTAA
>JAWCOP010000009.1:0-2169 GCA_038847005.1 Bathyarchaeia archaeon
CGGATGGTTCTCGAGGACCTCATGGGATTTCCTGAAGAACTCGTTCACCAAGTCCGCCGAGGCCCTCGCCTCCTCGCTGGAATCTTGGGGCTCGCAAGGGAGGACCCTATTCCCCCCGGCTATCGCCGCACCTAGCCCCTTAACCTTGGCGTAAGCGGGATCCGTATTCGTTATATTGGCGGATAGCCTGCCGGACTTGGGCCTTATGACTAAAACGGCCCTATGGCCTATCGTGCTCTTAAACTCGAAGGTGGCCGGATGGGACTCTAGCCTCACGGCCTCGTTGATTGCCCTACCGAGCTCCGCCGCCTCATGGCTCGTCAAATCCCTCCCGCACCTCCTATCGATTATCTCAAGATGCGATCCGATCGTCGCGAAATTGCACCTCAGCGCCAGCCATCCCTCCTCGAACGCCATATCGGACCCGATCGCCTCCACCACGCCCCTGCCGGGGTGATATTGGAACGGATCGTAGCCGAGTATTGAGATCACGGCGGCGTCGCTCTCGGGGGCTATCCCTCTGCCGACCGTATACATGGCTCCATTGATCCCATGCTCGGCCAAATAATCCATGTTGGGCGTTTCGGCTGCCTCTAAAGGAGTTCTCCCGCCCAGCGCCTTAACGGGCCTATCCCCGAGGCCGTCGAGCACTATATACAGGAGCTTCAAGGACCCCTTCTCCCTCGTGTCCCTGTCCTCTTCTAGCGGAGAATATAGTGTTTGCGTATAGGGCATCGGGGGATGGCGGAATTGGGATGGATCAATCTACGGGCCTAACCGTGGGAGGGGTGCGGCGCTTGTGATGGGAGGCGGAATGCCTGCGGAGGACCTCCCTCACGATCTCCAACGGCGTCTCGGAGAGCTCCGCCACCTCCTCGGGCCTCAGCTTGCGGTCGAAGAGGCCGTAGAGGATCGGATCCAGCCTATCGTAGCCCAAGGGGAGCTCGTCGATGGCCCTATGGCCCGGGTAGAGCTGGGGACTCGCCTCCTTCTCGGCGATCCGGCTCGGCAGGCCCAAATGTAGGGCCATCATCCTAACCTGAGTCTTGTAAAGGTGGGCTATCGGCAAGAGGTCTGCGCCCCCATCGCCATATTTGGTGAAATATCCGAGCAAGATCTCGCTCCTATCCCCGGTGCCCACGACCAATCGGTTCTCGGAGTTCGCGAAATAATAGAGTAAGACCATCCTCGCCCTAGCCCTGACGTTCGCCATCGGGATCCTATGGGCGGGGTTCGATGGATCCGCGCCGACTGATTCGTAGACCCGATCGCATATGGCGTCTATGCCGATGGTCCTGTGCTCCACCCCCAACTCATCCGCCAGAACCTCGGCATCCTCCAGATCACCCCTGGGGGTGAAGTAAGTTGGCATTATGAGCGAAAGGACCTGATCGGCGCCCAAGTATTTAACGCAAAGGGCTGTAGCTACGCTGCTGTCGACCCCCCCGCTTAGGCCCACTACGACTCCTTCGGCCCCCGAGGCCCTTACCGACTCCCTTATGAAGCTGGCTATCTCGAGCTCCGCGCTGCGGAGATCTATCTTGGATAACTCATACATCAGGACGTTTCCCATTGCTCGGACCGCTTAGGAGCTGTGCCCCCTCGAATAAAATTTTTACTTCGCATCTTTTTATGTAAGCCATAATTTAGGATCCCCCATGAGGTTCGACGCCGTCCCGGTATTGGACTTCGGAGGCCAATACTCCCATCTCATCGTCAGGAGGGTCAGGGAGTTCGGGGTTTATTCCGAGATGCTGCCGCACGACATCGGCGCGGAGGGCATAAGGGCCCTAGATGGGGAGTACAACGTGAAGGGCTTGATACTCTCGGGCGGGCCCTCGAGCGTAACGGAGGCCGGGGCGCCCTCATGCGACCCCGCGATCTTCGGCCTCTCAAAGCCTATCTTGGGGATTTGCTATGGCCATCAGCTCATAGCCAAGCTATTCGGCGGGAGAGTGGAAACGCTTGGGGTCGGGGAGTTCGGGATTGCCCGCGCCACGATAAGGAGGCCGAGGGGGATATTGAGAGGCCTTAGGAGGCGGGAGAGGGTTTGGATGAGCCATAGGGATTCCGTCGTAGAGGTCCCGAGGGGCTTCGAGGTACTGGCCTACACTAGGGATTGTCCCATAGCCTCCTTTGCTTCCTTTAAAAGGAGGATATTCGGCGTCC
>JAWCOP010000009.1:2179-13485 GCA_038847005.1 Bathyarchaeia archaeon
CCATCACCAGGCCACGCGCGACGTGGCGCCAGGCCTGGCCGTGGTGGCACGCGCGCCCGACGGCATCATCGAGGGACTCGAACACCCCAGCCTCACCTTCACGGTCGGCGTCCAATGGCACCCGGAAGTGATCCATACGGATCGCGGCCAGCTCATAATCAAGAATTTCCTATTCCACATATGCGGCTGCGAGCCGAATTGGAAACTGGAGAGCTTCGTGGCCAAGGCCGTGGAGTATGTGAAGAAGGCCGTTGGAGGAGAAAGGGCGATAATAGCCCTGAGCGGCGGCATAGATTCGAGCACCGCGGCGCTCTTGGCCTCGAGGGCTCTGGGGAAGAGCCTCACCGCCGTCTTCGTCGATCATGGGTTCATGAGGGAGGGTGAGCCGGAGGCGATAAGGAGGGCCTTCGAAAGGTTCGACGTAGAGCTGGTCGTTAGGGAGGAGAGGGATAGGTTCCTCAGGAGGCTCAAGGGCATTGCCGATCCCGAGGCGAAGAGGAAGGCAATCGGGGAGGAGTTCGTTAGGGTCTTCGAGGAAGTCGCCAAGGAAAGGGGCGCCAAGTACCTGATACAGGGGACGATATACCCGGATAGAATCGAGTCTGGGTCGAGTAGGCGCTCTGAGAAGATAAAGACGCATCATAATGTTGGCGGCCTGCCATCGAGCATGAAGTTCGAGGGCATCGTCGAGCCCCTAAAGGACCTCTACAAGGACGAGGTCAGGGAGGTGGCCAAGGCCCTAGGCCTTCCGGAGGAGTTCGTTAGGAGGCAGCCCTTCCCGGGCCCCGGATTGGCCGTTAGAATAATCGGCGAGGTCACAGAGGAGAAGCTGGAGGTCCTCAGGCGGGCGGATGCCATAGTACGCGAGGAGCTGGAGGCGAGGGGGCTCGCGGGGGCCCTTTGGCAATACTTCGCCGTTCTAACGGATACGAAAAGCACCGGGGTCAAGGGGGATTCTAGGGCCTATGGTTACGTAGTGGCCATAAGGGCCGTGGAGAGCTCCGATGCGATGACAGCCAAGTTCGCCAAGATCCCCTATGGGGTCCTAGAGAGGCTATCCACGCGCATCGTGAACGAGATACCGAAGGTGACGAGGGTCGTCTACGATATAACGCATAAACCCCCCGCCACGATAGAATGGGAGTAGGGGCCATGGGGCGGGACGATTTGAGGGATCGCTACGCGGAGGCGGGAGTGGATTCAAAAAGGGAGGAGGAGGTCATGGATGGGCTCAGGCCCATATTCGAGGCCACCTTCTCCTTCAGGAGGGGGATCGGGGCCCCCGCGATCCCCATAGGCCATTTCGCTGGCATAGTGAGGCTCGATGCGAAGCGGGGGCTCGCCCTGAAGACGGATGGCGTCGGGACGAAGATACTCATCGCGCAGCTCATGGAGAAATATGATACCATAGGGATCGATTGCGTCGCCATGTGCGTTAACGATGTCATATGCGTGGGGGCCGAGCCCATATCGTTCTTGGATTATATAGCCGTCGAGAGGATCGACCCGGAGCTCCTGAGGGAGCTGGCGAGGGGGCTCGCCAAGGGGGCGGAGATGGCGGGCGTGAGCATAGTGGGCGGGGAGATCGCCCAGATCCCGGACATGATAAAGGGCAAGGTCGAGGGTAGGGGTTTCGACCTCGTCGGCATGTGCGCAGGAGTGGTGGATTTGGATAAGGTCGTGACCGGGAGCGGGCTCTCCGAGGGAGATGCGCTCATAGGCCTCCGCAGCTCCGGGATCCATAGCAATGGGCTAAGCTTGGCTAGGAGGGTCCTTTTGGAAGGGGCTGGGTTGGGCCTCGAGGCCCAACCGGACGGGCTGGAAAGGCACTTGGGGGAGGAGCTATTGGAACCTACCGCTATATACGTGAAGCCGATCCTCCGGATGTTGCGGGAGGGTCTAGGGATCAAGTTCATGGCAAACATAACCGGGGAGGGAATATTGAACCTTTGCAGGGCCGAGGCGGAGTTCGGGTTCGTGATCAAGGAATTGCCAGAGCCCCAGCCCATCTTCAGGATAATTCAAGAGCTCGGATCCCTCCGGGATGGCGAGATGTATAAGGTGTTCAATATGGGGATAGGGTTCTGCGTGGCCCTGCCAAAGGGGGAGGTGGATCGCGCGATCTCGATAGCCGAGGGGAGCGGGTTCGAGGCGTTCGTGATGGGAAAGGCGGTCAGGGATCCGGAGAGGAAGGTCGTGCTGAAGCCCTTGAGGTTGATGGGCAAAAAGGGGTACCGGATGCTGGAGGGCTATTAGCGCTAAGGGGCGAGGTCGGGCTACCAATAGCAACGGAGATCAATGCGCATCTTTAAATGCCGCCCGGGCGGATTGACTAAGGCCCCGGTGAGGGTGGGCCTCAGCTTGTCGAGCCGGCGCCGCGGGTTCGTATACGACCTCCCTCTCGATCCCGCTTCGCCCAAAGTACCATACCTCCGCCCTAGCCCCATAGGCCTTCGCCCATTTCACGAGCTCCATCCTCTCGACCCCGCTCACGGCCCTATCCCCCTTGACCTGCACCAATAGGACGCGCCCGCCCTTGCCGGCGAATATATCCACAGGGCCATGCGAGGCAGCGCTCCTGCTGCAGAGCCAGCCATCGGCCTTCAGGCTCCCCATGGCCCGATACTCCCTGCTCCTGCCTTTGTAATACCTGCTCACGCCCCCCCTCATGAACCCCCGCCTCGCGCTTGACTTCAAAGTCGGTAGCCGATGGGATTACAAAAGGTTTTAAGATCGTCCCTCCGAGGGATTTGACGAGCCATGAAAGCCGCCGCCCTCGGCCCACCCCTCGCGCTACTCATCCCGCTCCTCCTATCCTTCGCAACGAGTCCGGCCATGGCCCAAGCCGTGTATGTCGTAACCGTAAAGCCGATGGGCCTCCCATCCTCCTATTCTACCCGCATTTACGTCGACGGGGTGGGGGTTGGGGAGGTCGCGGGGGGCGGCTCCTATATCCTCAACCTAACCGGGGAGCGGCAGGTGTCCGTCGATCCCTACGTGCCTAGCAAGTCTGGGGATAAGGGCGCCAGATATTATTGTCCCCAGAACGCCCTCTTGGTTTCTGGGAGCTCGGACCTGAGGTTCTTCTATAGGAGGCAATTCTACCTCCAAGTCAAATCCGAGAGGGGAACGGTCGAGGGCGGGGGATGGTATGACGAGGGCGAAACGGTCACGGTGAGGGTCGTTTCGAGAATCGTCGCGGGGGAGAGCGGGGACGAACGATATGTATTCGCTGGCTGGGGCGGCGATGCGAGTGGCCAAGGGGAGAGATCCAACCCAATAAGGATGGATGGGCCGAAGACGGCCATAGCTAACTGGAGGAGGCAGCTGGCGCTTAGGGTAAGCGCCAATCCATCGAACCTCAGCTATTTGGAGTTCGTGAAATGGTACGACGAGGGCGCCAAGGGGGAGTTCGCGATCCCACCAGCGATAGGGGCCGGTCCGAGCGCTCGCTACGCTTTCAAGCATTGGAGTGGGGATTTCGTGGGATCGTCCCCGAACGGCACCTTGGTCATGGATGGCCCCAAGCACTTGGTGGCCAACTACAAGCTCCAGTACCTCTTAGAGGTCAAGGCCAAGCCGAACTTGATTGAGAAGATAGCCGATGTCCAAAGGAGCGAATGGTACGATGCCGGCTCGGGGGTGGAGCTCGCGCCCCCCAAGAGCCCTATAGAATGGGAGAAGGGGACTAGGTTCGTATTCGATGGCTGGGTCTTGGATGGGAGGAGCATCGGGACTGGGGCCACCCGCGTGGAAATGGATTCACCGCATCTGCTCGAGGCCATTTTCAAAACCCAATACTACCTCTCGATCGAAACGGAGCGGGGGAGGGCGAGGGGCGAGGGATGGTATGATGCCGGCTCCACGGCGAACTTCTCCGTGGATAGGGAGGTCGGCGATTGGTTGGTGAGGTATGTCTTCCAAAAATGGAGCGGGGATTTCGAGGGCGAAACCGCGAGCGGAACGCTGACAATGGATCGCCCCAAGGCCATAAGGGCCGTTTGGAGGGCCGATTATACGGGCCTTGCGATCCTCCTAGCCCTCCTTATAGCCGCTTTGCTCGCTGTCTTCGCCGTCATCCTGCTCCGCCTAAAAAGGGGCGTTGGGCCGAGGCTGGGCCCGGGGACCCGGGAGGAAATTCGCATAGCGCCCGTGGCCGTGGCTCCGCCGACGGAGGCCTTGAAGCCCTGCCCTAAGTGCGGCGCTAGTATACCGATCGAGGCGAAATATTGCGACAAATGCGGCGAGATGGTCGGGGGAGCCGGGGCGCCTAGGGACGTTGATGAGGACGTCTATAGGTATTTGGTGGAGAAGGGTGGCAGCATATCCTGGGCCGATGCCTCGGAGGATTTGGGCCTACCGATAGACGTGATAAAGGCATCGATTGAGAGATTAAAGAAAAGGGGGAGAATAAAGCAGGAGGGCTAAGTGGTTCAGACCCTCTTGGCGAATACCTCGTAGCAGTCGGGGCATAGCCGCATAGTGGAGAACTGGATCGAGCAATAGGCGCAAATGGATCTGCCGCATCTGCCGCAGATGGCCGAGGCCGGCATAGAGGGGTGATAGGAGCACGATCCCACGGGCGGTACCGCGATCCCGGCCCAAGGCTGGGCTTGGAGCTGCTGGCCCGGCCCAGCTTGAAGCGGTGTTATGATCCTAGTGATTATCATGGGCTTGCCACAACGATCGCAATATTTCGCGCCTGGCGGGTTCTCCGCCCCACAATTAGGGCAGTTCGGCATTAGATCTCATCTCGCTATTCCGATTCGATCACGACCTCCCCATAATCGCCGTTGCGATTTTTAAATATAGCTAAGGCCTTCCCGCCGGACCTCAAATGCTCGATGGGATCGGAGGGGCTCCGAGCATCTAGAGGATGCGTTTCAAGGCGGATCAGCTCCTCCGCACCCAGCTCGGATTTGAGGGCGGCCTCGAGGTCCCCGGCGCCCTTCAGATCCTTCAATACAATTTTCACCCTCCTCGCGACTTTCTCGGCGAGCCCGCCCTTCCCGCAAACCAAGCAGCGCTCGCTCTTCTTCAGATCCATTACGCTATAGCGATTATGATCCAAATCCACTATCAGAACCCCCTCAAGCGGTTTCCCAAGGGCCTTGGGCCAGGATCCGCTCCTGAGGAACTCCTCATAGCCGAGGGCGATCTTCACGAGCTCTTGGGCTTGGATCGAGGCAGCGAGGGAGGCCGATGTCGGGAGCGAGGGGATCTTCCCCTCCTCCCCGGCGGGCGCGCAGGGATTCCTCAGCCCCGCCAAGTCCTTGTAATTCCCGGGCGGCAGGGCGCAAGCCGGGCATGGGGAATCGGGCGGGATATAGGTCTGGACCCTGATTTGGGAGCCGATTATGCCGCCGTCGATGAGGGGGATGAGGTATTTCCTCGAAACTTGGGATAGATAAATCCTAGATAGGGCGTTGTCCAAGCCCGATAGGATCGCATCGGAATCCAAGAAGATCCCGAGCGGGACGGCCTCCAATCGATCGTTTATGGCCGAGGTCCTAGTGAGCGGGAAGGCCTCGTTCAGCCTCTCCGCGAGGGCCTCAGCCTTGTTCCTGCCGATATCCTCCTCCCTGAAGAAGACCGCCCTATTCAGGTTCGATTCCTCGACCCGATCGTAATCTATTATCACCTGTTCCCCAACGCCCAGCATGGCCAAGTTCTTGGTCAGCTCGTTGCCTATGGCCCCGGCGCCGGCTATCACGACCCTCAGGCCCCTGATCTTGGATTGGCCCTCCCTCCCCCATAGTATCATCTGCCTAGCCCAGAGATAGTCCACGATGACCGAATCGAAGCCCTCCAAGGGGTCCTCCCCCCTGAGGACGCCTCGGGGGCCCAATAACTCCGTGGCCTCCGGCTCTATGCCGAGCCGAGCGCATACGATCGATTTCAAATCGGATGCCCTAGAGCCCTCTGCCAGCTCCAGCTCGATTTCCTCAACCGATGGCAACCTAGCCCTTATCCTCAATTCCCAAACTCTACCCTATTTTGAATCGGAGGGCGGCCTCCCGCCCGGCTTCGGGCCTAGGCCCCGGGATCGGCACTATGTTGAACCTGACCACCTCCTTGCCGGAGCCAAGCGCCATCCTTGGGAACCCATAGGATCGGCAAACGTTCGCCGCCTTTATGCAGATCGGGTGGTCGAATACGTTCTCCGGGTTGGGATCCGTCAATAGATAGGAGAGGGAGTTGACCACCGTAACCAGCCCGAGCTTCGGGTTCCATCCCTCCCCGAGGACCGATACGCAAACGGCCCCGGGGATCCCGGGCACTATGTTGGGGTGGGGGATCTCCGTCAGCCAAGTGACCGTCGGGGGCTTCAAGGGGTACTCCATAGGCAACTCCATCCTGAACCTGTTCCATTTCACATATTCCACGAACGGCCATTTCCCCTTCTCGGCCAACCTCTTCACGGGGCCCTTCTCGCACCTTAGGAGCCCTTCGTACACCACGGGGGGATCCCCCATGGCGCTCACCGTGGGGAATTGATGATTCAGTATCGATTTCTCCCTATAGATCAGGGCGTAATCCAAGACCGCCCGCCTATTATGTTGTAGGGCATTAGCGCGAGCTGGGCGTTCTCGGGGATCCCGGATTGGGCCACGGTCGCGTTCTCATCCAAGATCGCGCCGCCGTACATCAGGGCGACCGTGGAGGGGTCTACGCCAAATGAGGCGCAAACCTGTTGCTTTATCTCCCCGATCGTATGATCCGGTATCACCTCTATCTCCGCCAGCCCGGTTTGGGGCCCGATGGGGGCTTGTATGAATAGCCTCACGCCTTTTTCACCTCCATTATCGAGTCATTCCCCAAACGCGACGTATTAAACCCTCGTTCGGGAAACTTTAAGATTCGCTGACGCTTCCCTTTCAATCCCGCCACCGGTTACGATCAATTTGAAGTCATATGTGCCAATCCTTGCATAGGGGCTGACGTAGACCTCCAAGACCATCGTGGACTCCGGGGCCGATGAAATCCCCTCGGGCACTATTAGCTTCGTTTCGAAGATGTCCGATGGTAATCCCCTCACCTCGAACCTCAGCTCGCGATCGAACCCATATCTACGGGATATGGAAACGTTGAACTTGGCGATGCCGCCATATGTGACCTTCAGGGAGGTGGGCTGGAGCGAGAGATCGAACGTCGGGATCAAGAGATAGGCTTGGAGCTCTCGGCTGAACGCCCCGTGGGTGCCCCTTATCAACAGCCTATACCCCCCCGGGACCGGGCGGGATGGGCCAAGGGGGCTCAGCCTGAGCAGGACCTCCACAGGCCCGCTCCCTTGCGGGATTGCTACCGCGGGCTCGAACTCGGCGATAACACCCTCCGGAAGGCCGAGGACCTCGAAGCCCACTGCCGAGGAAAATCCATTTATGGGGACCAGCCCGAAGCGGATCTCGGATCCCGAATCCCAATAGAGCCTCGCGAGCGCCCTCATCCCGACCAGCTCGAAGCTCCTCAATCCCGCGAGGGCCAGAGGGCTCTTGACCACGTTCCCGACCCTATCCTCCGCCGATATAAAATAGGCCACATCGCCAGTTATTTGCGAGGGGGGTATCTTGGCCGAGAATATATTTCCGCTTCGCCTATCCATCCGAAGCGCGATCCAACCCGCCTCTGCCCTAGTCCTATAGAACAGGGTCACGTTCCCCAAACCGAAGCTGCCCTCGGTGACCTCTGCGGAGATCTCCAGCTCCTCGCCCACGACAGCCCCGGGGATCGGCAGGATTTGAATGGTCGGTTGCTTGACCTGAGGGGCGGAATAGATCATAAGGAAAAGTATCGAACTCCCAATTAGGGCCATCAGGAGTGCGAAGATCGCTATCGATCTCGCGGAGGGGGACCTCCGAGGCGGGGGGCGCTGGGGCAAAGCCAGAGGTATGGGATGTTCTCCAGGGCTGAACTCGAATATCTCATCCTTGCCCACGCGATGGGGTTCGCGACTGATCGGGTCGACGAAGAAAAAGCCAACTTCTTCCCTTTCGGGATCCACCACCATGCTGACGACGTGGGGGGAGAATTGCTGGAGCTTCAGCTGCGTCGAAACATCTACATCCGAGAGAAAGACTCCGCGCCCCGGATGCGAATGGTACCAGCCGATTACGTTCCCCCCCACCCTGCCGCTCAGTATGTCGTCGGCTATCTTGGCCAATTCCTCGCCCGTGAGGATGATTCGCTCACCGTCCCTCTCCCCCTTTCCCGGGATCGCATCTTCGATGACCAAGGATTGGTCAATATATCTACCCAAGAGGAGGCCTATGACCTCCCCGCCCTCCGATGCCCTTGCGTGGTCCAAGACCTTCCTTTTACAATCCCTAGATATACTGATGTAGGGCAACGGTCCCCACCGGCGAAATTGATTCTAAAAAAGGGGGTTGAAGGGGGGCCCGGGGCTACCTCCCCAGCATGGCCATTATGCCGCCCACTATGCCCAATATGAACCCGGCGACGAAGCCCCCGCCCATTATCAGGCTTATTATCGCCGGCACGAAGACCACTATGGAGCCTATCGTCCCGTATCCCATTATCATCAGCAACGAGCCTATTATCATTATTATGCCCAAGATCACGCCGATGCCTATGAGCATCCAAGGCGGGAACGGAGCTATCGTGCCTATCCATGGGAATATGCTGGCCAAGGTCACATAGAGCCAAGCGCTCGTGAGGCCGGCGGCGTTGATCAGGACCATGATCCCGGCTATTATGGAGAGTATGAAGCCCCAAAGGGCCCTAGCGGGCGGGACCACTGGAGCCACCACCGTATATCCCGGCGCCGGTGCTGGCGGCACCGCGCCAATGGCCGGCGGGGCCGCTGGAATGGGGCCGATCGTTGGGGCCACGGGGGCTGGAACTATTTGGGCTATCGTTTGATAGCAGGGGGGGCAAAGGATCAGGCTGTCGTAGGGTATTGAGTCGTACCTGCACACAGACCTGCCGCATCTGCTGCAAATGTTCACAGCTGGCAGGTGGGGGTGATAGTAGCACATGCCTGGTGCTGGAACCCTCGTCGGCGCGGCTGGCGCAACGGGAGTGACGACCCGCACCGATGGGACGGGTTTCACCGCTGGAGGGGCGGCTGCCGATGGGAGGGGCAAGCCGCAACTTGCGCAGAAGGCGGCATCATCCCTGTTACTGTAACCGCAGGATGGGCATTTCTTGACCAATCTTTCCATCTCCACTCATCGATTCCTTGAAATGGAATAATAGCGGTACACTTCTTAAGCCTTTCCCAAGCAGTTTAGGGCCTTTTTCGGCCCCCTAGGTTGCGATAAAGCTTATAACGAGCCCGGATGCCCTATATCCCCGCCTGCCCCGGTGGCTCAGCCTGGTTAGTTGCCTCGCAACGGATAGCGTTGGCTTGGTAAGGGGGGCCCGAAGAGCCAAAGGTCGCGGGTTCAAACCCCGCCCGGGGCTCCAAATCCGGCGGATTTTCGATGTGCCCCGAGCCAGTGGATTACCACGGGGGATCTCGGTCCCATCCTTCTTTCTAAACGCTCCCCAAGCCCCTCCTTTTTGGGGGATGCGGGGCCAAGGGGTCTCCGAGGATTCGCGCCAGCCCCTACGGATCTCGCGCTCTTATTTCAAGATTAAAAGGGGATTGTAAATAGTTGGTTTGAAATCCGGCGGATTTTAACTTCCTATTTGGCCTTCTCCGCCTTCTTCTTCGGCTTTCTAACCATCCTCGGTTTCCCCAAAAAGCCTCCACCCCTCTTTCTTTATGCTACCACTTCCCTCTTAAATTTTTGGAGGGAGTTGGGGCGATCGATGCCGACCCCGGATGAATTGGGGGCTAATTGGAGGGGCGGGCGGCCAACTCCATGGGCGATATGTAATCGCCGTACCTCTCCCGGGCCTCGATCAACCTCCGCCTCTGTTCATCGAACAATTCGAAGAGCCTCTTGGGCGCATCGGGAATGGATCCATAGATCCCGATAATCCTATCGATCTTGGCCAAGTTCTCCCGGACCCTTATCTTGAATTGCTCGGCGTAATCCCCTTCGGCGTAATCTCTGCCGAGAATCTCCTTGAACAGCCTCCTAAGGTCCTCGTAGAGCGGTATCCTGCCGGTCGGCGCGTCCAAGGCTTTAACCTCCTCATGGACCCGGAGCTCCATCCATTTGAACCAAACCCTCTTATCGCTCCTATCGTTGAGGAAGGCGCCGCCCTCCCCCCGGAGGAAGTAGTTGACGGAGAATATCCTCGGGGGATTCCTCAGCCCCTTCCCGAAGTCCAAGTTGTTTTGTATATATTTGCCGAGCGGGATCGATAGGAAGTCCAAGTTGGACATCGGGTTGAATTCCCTAATGCCCTCCTTCCCCAAGACGGCGGCGGTGGTTTCGGATTCCAGCGAGGCGCCCTTCGTCGCTATCCCATGTTCCCAATCGAACGCCTCCTCGACCGGCACCAAGGTATCGGAGTCCCTGCTTCCGTATACTATGGCCCTCACAGGGACTCCCCTCGGATCGTCCCACATCGGATCCAAGTTTTCGAACATCTCCAGCCCAACGGTGAACCTAGCGTTCGGATGGGATGGCTGGATCTCCTTGCCCCTCGCGTCCCTCTTTCCGACCCACCATTCCCCGGAGTGGTTATGGCCCCTCGGAGGGGGCGGACCATCCTTGCCGATCCAATAGACGCTTCCATCCTCTGCGACCAATACGTTGGAGAAGATGATCTCGCCGGGGCTATGGAGCACTTTCCATATTATGGGGTCGTCCCTGCTATTGATGTCCTGGATTATGCCGAATATGCCCTTTTCTGCGTTGATTGCCCTGACCTCGCCATCCCTCTTGTGGAGGTAGGCTATGTCATCCCCGACTATCGTTTCGCCCTCCAGCATGGCCGTGGATGTCTTGCCGCATAACGATGGGAATGCGCCGGTGAAATATGTCCTCCTTCCCCCGGGGCCCCTGACCCCCATTATCAGCATATGCTCCGCCAGCCAGCCCTCTTTGGAGGCTCTATTGATAGCCAAGCGCAGGGAGAGCTTCTTGAGCCCTATCGAGTTTCCGCCGTATTGGGTATTCACGCTGTAGACCGTTTCCCCCTCCAAGTCGATGTAAATCCTACGCTTTGATATGTTCTTGGAACACTTCCTCTCATCGAGCTCCCCTTGCGAATGGATGAACTTGAAGAACCTAGCCCTTCGGCCCAGCCTCCTGAACATATTATAGCCCTGCCTATAGAGTATGTTCTCGCTATGGGCCACGTAGCTGGAATCCGTTATCTGGACGCAGGGTATGGCGAACTCGGAGGAAGGGGGGCCGAGGGAATAGAAGCAAATGTACATCTCATGG
>JAWCOP010000010.1:0-12487 GCA_038847005.1 Bathyarchaeia archaeon
GGATCGCGGCCTCATTCAAGGAGCTCTACGGCTCCGCGTTGGATGAGATGATCGCCTCCCGGCCCTATGAGAATCCCTGCTCCTATTGCGGGCCGCTCAGGCGGAGGGCCTTGAACCATCTGGCGGGGATCTTGGGCGCGGATAAGTTGGCCCTCGCGCATAATCTGGATGACGTGGTGCAAACTTTCCTTCTCAACCTAATCCAAGGGGATCCCGAGAGGGCCATTAGGGCCCTATCGCCCATTTCCATCCATAGCCGGGGCATCGCGCCCCGGATAAAGCCCCTCTTCAGGATCCCGGAGAGGGAAATGGCCCTTTACGCCTACCTGAACGGGATCCCGATCGCCAGCTCCGCCTGCCCATATGGGAGGGGGGCGATAAGGAACGATGTAAGGGCCGCGCTGAATATTTTAGAGCTGAGGCATCCGGGCGTCAAATACTCGATATTGAAATCCGCGCAATCCCTGAGGAGCATCAAATGCGGACCCAAGGCCGGCGCGAGGAGTTGCAAGATATGCGGAGGCCCCTCCTCCGGGGAGGTTTGTAAGGCCTGCGCCCTAGCGGGCTTGGTTAGGCGGCGGGACATCGCGGTTGGGCATCCCGGTGCCCCGCGCGCCGGCCCTCGCCCCGCTCAGGCCCGCTCCCCTCCGAGCGCCGACGCCGGGCCTTAGGGGTGCTCTTTCCCAAGCCTCCCCCGGTTCGGCCCGCGCGGGCGGGCTCCCCTCCCCTCCGAGAGGGGGTCGCCGCCCTACGCCGTCCCCGGAGGACGAACCCTCCCAGCCGGGCTCGGGGGGCGGAGCGGGGTCGTTGATGCCTCACCGCGACTCTCGGCCCACCGTATCGGTCATTTGTGGTCGGGAATGGTTCCCTCAGGGGAGACCGAGCCCCCCGCCTAAGCCCCGCCGCCGGGGCTATCCTCGAAATCGCGATCGGATAAAGATTCCCCTTGGGCCCTAAAGACTTATTTATGGCGTTGGCCCTGACCCCCCTTCAACGACCAAGCGGAGAAGCCGAATTGAGCAAGGATTCGAAAAAGCGGGCGCACCTCGATATAAAGCTCTTCGGGAAGTGGGATTTCGAGGTAGGGGTAGAGGACCCCGGGCTCAAGCGATACATATGCCTCGAGCCCAAATTCCTTCCACATAGCGGCGGTAGGCATGAGCATAAGAAATTCGGGAAAGCTTCGGTGAACATAGTTGAAAGGCTCATAAACGATATGATGCGCCACGGCCGATGCGGGGGGAAGAAGGCGAAGGCCATGGGCATAGTGAAGAACGCCTTGGAATTGATCCATTTGAGGACCGGGAAGAACCCCGTGGAGGTCCTCGTGAGGGCTTTGGAGAATGCGGCGCCCAGGGAGGAGGTGACGAGGGTGGCCTACGGCGGGATAGTTTACCCCATAGCGGTGGATATCGCGCCCCAGAGGAGGCTGGACTTGGCCCTTAGGCATATGGCCGAGGGCGCTAGGGAGGCGGCCTTCAACAATTTCAGGACCATAGACGAATGCCTCGCCGAGGAGATACTCAACGCCTATGGCGGGGATAGCAGGAGCTTCGCCATAAGGCGCAAGGAGGAGATCGAGAGGATAGCCCTCTCCAGCAGGTGAGCCGGGGTGGGGACGAATCTAATGCTTATATATCCCATGCCCAAATTAAACTATCAGTTCGATTTGGGGGGAAGGAAATAGGTATGAGCGTGCCATCGAAGCCGCACCTCAACGTGGTGGTCATAGGCCACGTGGATCACGGCAAGAGCACCCTTATGGGGCACTTGCTCTATAAATCCGGCATCATAGATCAAAAGACTATAGATACCTACGCGAAGGAGTCGGAGAAGCTGGGGGCCGGGGAGACTTTCAAATTCGCTTGGGTCCTCGATAGGCTGAAGGAGGAGAGGGAGAGGGGGGTCACGATAGACCTCTCCTTCCAAAAGTTCGAGACCCCGAAGTACTTCTTCACGATCATCGATTGCCCCGGCCACAAGGACTTCATAAAGAACATGATAACCGGGACGAGTCAAGCCGATTGCGCCATCTTGGTCGCTTCTTCGAAGAAGGGCGAGTTCGAGGTCGGAATAGGGCCCGGGGGGCAGACGAGGGAGCACGCCTATTTGGCTAGGACCCTGGGCGTGGGCCAGCTCGTGGTGGCCATAAACAAGATCGACGATCCCTCCGTCAACTATAGCCAGGAGCGATACGAGGAGTGCAAGAAGGAGTTGCAGGGACTATTGAAGGTGGTCGGCTATGATGTATCGAAGATAAACTTCATACCGACTTCGGGATGGGTCGGGGATAACCTCATCGAACCAAGCCCCAAGACGCCTTGGTACAAGGGCCCCACCTTGGTGAAGGCCTTGGACGAGTTCACGATCCCGCCGAAGCCCTTGGACAAGCCGCTAAGGCTACCCGTTCAGGACGTCTACAGCATAACGGGGGTTGGAACGGTGCCCGTCGGAAGGGTTGAAACCGGCGTCCTCAAGGAGGGGGACAAGGTGGTGTTCATGCCCGCGGGGGTCGAGGGCGAGGTTAAATCCATAGAGACCCATCACGTGAAGATCCCGAAGGCCGAGCCGGGCGACAACATAGGCTTCAACGTCAGGGGCGTTTCCAAGGACCAGATCCACAGGGGAGATGTCGCGGGCCATCCGGATAACCCGCCGACCGTGGCCAAGGAGTTCATAGGCCAAATAATAGTGATAAACCACCCCACGGCGATAGCCGCGGGCTATACGCCGGTCCTCCATGCGCATACGGCCACGATGGCGACGACATTCGTCGAATTGATCAGCAAGATAGACCCCAGGACCGGACAGGTCACCGAGGAGAAACCATCCTTCCTCAAGACGGGCGATGGCGCCATCGTAAAGCTTAGGCCCGTCAGGCCTATAGTGATAGAGCCGTTCCAGCAGTTCCCGCAACTGGGCCGCTTCGCCATAAGGGACATGGGCATCACCGTTGCCGTTGGAGTGGTGAAGGAGGTCACGGAAAAGGGCTAGGCGGCGATTCGGGAGAGGCCCTCTAGAGCGGCGGACTTTAAGGCCATAAAGGGCTGAGGTGAAATGGTCGAGAAGGCGAGGATAAGGCTATCCAGCACCAAACCGAGCGACCTGAACCAGATATGCGAGGAGATAAAGAGGATAGCCGAAAAGACTGGCGTAAGGTTGAGGGGGCCGATCCCGTTGCCCACGAAGCGCTTGGTCGTGCCAACCAGGAAATCCCCTTGCGGCGAGGGCACACACACTTGGGATAAATGGGAGATGCGGATCCATAAGAGGCTGATAGATGTAGACCCGAACGAGAGATTCCTGAAGAGGCTGATGCGCGTTAGGACCCCCGAGGATGTCTACATAGAGATAGAGCTCGTGTAATCGCCGCAACGCTCGCCGATCAAGCGTCCGGCTGCGGCGCCGCTTCCATCGGGGCCTCGGCCGCTTTCGCCGCCCTCTTCACCTCCACCTTCTTCAAGCTCGTTATATAGCCCGCGACCTTATTCCTGAGCTTCTTGGTTTTGAAGATCATCACCTGCGATGCGGCCCTCTTGTTCTCCTCGAAATCCGTAGTGAACATATCCGGATATCGGCTCAGGAGATCCCTCGCCGTCCTCTTCACGACCTCCGTCCTGACCTTCCCCATTCTCGATCGCTCGCCCTATGGGTTGTGGCCAATAGGCCGGCATGTGGCTAAATATATCTTTTCCATGGTCCCGATGGCCCATTAATGGCTTTAAGCGCCCCGGCTCACGGGAAGCCTTAAATCGCTCCTTGGAGGCCCTCTCGGAACGAGGGGTGGCGGGTCGGTCTGGAAGCATGTCCGAGCTCAGCAGGCCGTCCTTTTTAGCGAGCCTTCACGTCTTCGGCATTCTACTCGCCACCTTCTCCCTTTTGCTCTTCCTCCCGGCTGCCTCCTCCCTTCTCCTCGGCGAAGCGGATCTGGCCCCCTTCTTCTTGGCCCCAGCGATCTTGGGATCGGCGCTGGGCTATGCCCTCCATAGGTTTACCCCCTCGGGGGAACTAACCCTCTACCAAGCGATGAGGCTATCGGCCGTTTCTTGGGCCGCGCTGCCCGTATTGGCCATGGTTCCGGTTAAGCTGGCTGGCGGCGCGTCTTGGCTAAATGCGTATTTTGAGGCGATGTCTGGCCTCACCGCAACGGGCCTCACTATATTCGCCGACGTCGAAGCCCTGCCGAGATCCCTCCTCCTCTATAGGAGCCTACTGGAATGGTTCGGTGGGGTGGGGGTCATAGTGCTCTTCCTATCGGTCCTGGCTAGGCCGGGCGTGTTGGCGACAAAGCTCTACCTCTCGGAAGCCCGGAGGGAGAAGATCAGGCCGAGCGTGGTGGGGACCGTCCGAAGGATTTGGTGGATATACGCCCTCTATACCGCGCTAGGGATAATCCTCTTCCACCTATCCGGAATGCCCCTCTTTGATGCCATAAACCATTCCATGACGGCCATAGCGACCGGCGGGTTCTCAACGAGGAACAGCAGCTTGGCATTCTATGGAGGCCCGCTCGTGGAGGCCATTGCAATATTGATGATGGCCCTTGGGGGGATCAGCTTCGGCGTCCATTATGGGTTGCTCGTTAGGATGGAGAACCCCCTTCATAACCCGGAAGTCAGGGCGATGTTGACCATATTGGCCCTTTTCGTTCCATCGATTGCGGCGTACCTTTTGGCATCGTCCTCCATGGGGGCCCTAGACGCCATCAGGTTCAGCCTCTTCGAAAGCGTCTCCGCCCTATCAGGAACCGGCTTTACGATAGCGCCGCTCTATGAGCAAACTAAGCCTTATGGCGGGTTCACGAAATTCCTCCTAACGATTCTTATGCTAATCGGAGGGGGCTATGGTTCCACTTCGAGCGCCATAAAGCTGTTCAGGCTGGTAGTGGTGTTCAAATACATCCGATGGGCCTTCAGGAGGGAGCTGTTTCCTTCCATAGTATTCCCCCTAAGGTTTAGGGAAAGAGAGATCGAGGGCGAGGAAATACTCGAGGCATTCAGGCTAATCCTCCTCTACCTGGGCTCCTTGGCGATCTGCACGGCGATCCTGACCGCTTTCGGGTTCGATATAGGGGACTCCCTTTTCGAATGCGCTTCCGCCCAAGGGAACGTGGGCCTCTCGGTCGGGATAACCTCCGGATCCCTTCCCCCCATCCCCAAACTCGTATTGATATTCGAAATGTGGATCGGGAGGCTGGAGATAATCCCGGTATTGGTGCTTATGAGGGGCCTCCGGGACGCAATAAGGAGGGAAACCCTCCCGATGCCCTAAAAGCTAATATATGGGCATCCCGACCCGAACCCAAAGGTAAGGGGTTTGAGGATCGTCATAGCGGGCGCCGGCAGGATAGGGCGGCACTTGGCCAAATCCATGTCAGCCAAACATGAAGTCGTGGTCATAGAGTCGGATGAGAAGCGCGGAAGGGCCCTTTCATCGGAAACGGATGCGCTCGTTATAATAGGGGATGCCACCCGGATCGAAACTTTTCGCGATGCCGAAGTGGATAAGGCGGACGTCTTCGTAGCCCTGACCGATCACGACGAAACCAACCTCTTGGCCTGCATCCTAGCGAAGGAGATGGGCGTCCCCAGATTGATCGCGAGGATCTCGGACCCAACCCTCGCCAGCACGTTCGAGAGGCTGGGGATAGAGGAGGCCATATGCCCGGAAACGATAGCCGCGAACTTGATCGAGGGCGCGATCTCCGGATACCATATGGTCGCGCGAATCCTCTCCTCCAAGATGGGCGATGCGGCCCTTCTGGCAGTCACCGTGGAGGGGGGCTCCAAGGCCGATGGAAAGAAGATAAGCGAGCTGGAGATCCCGAAGGCCTCATCGATAATCGCCGTATACAAGGGGGATTCCTTGGAGTTCCCTAATGGAAACATGGAGCTCTCCGAGGGACAAAGGGTCCTAATCCTGACTCCGGCTAGGGATGCCGACAGGTTGAAGTCCCTCTTCCTCAAATGAAGGCGGCCGGAGATGGGGGAAGCGGAGAGGCTTGGGAGGCCGCGTTCCCCGAGGGCTTGGATAACCCTTATCGCACTATCGGCAATACTCCTGATGGGCTCGATTTTCCCCGCAGCGCACGGCCAAGGCCCGGAACCGAAGGGCGCTTATGCGGATGAGGTAATCTTCATCCACTACTTGGACGAGAGCGTTGCCGTGAAGGAGGTCCAGTCGGGAAATCTTCAAGCCTACTTTTGGAGGGTGCCCTTGGAGATGGCGGCCCAGTTGAGGGGGGATCCGAGCGTTAAAGTCCATAAGACGCCGGGCGGGATCCTGAGCCTACTCCTAAATCCGGCCCCCGCGCCCGAAGGGGGATTGAACCCCCTCTCCATAAGGGAGGTTAGGTATTCAATAAATCGCTTAATCGATAGGGGATATATAGTCAATGAGATCCTGAAGGGCTACGGCGCCCCCATCATAAGCCCCCTCGGCCCCTACGATCCGGATTACTCGATAGTGGCGGATGAGCTCGAGGCCTTGGGGATCGCCTACGATCCCAGCTCAGCCGAGGAGTCCATATCGGAGGCCATGAGGCTCGCGGGGGCGGAGAGGATTGATGGCAAATGGGCCTTCAAAGGCAAGCCGATCGAGCTCAAGCTCTTCATCCGGAGCGATGACCCGATCAGGAAGGCGATAGGGGAAACTTTGGCATTTGAGCTCGAAGGGGTGGGCTTCCTCGTGGATAGGATATTCGGCGACTTGATCAAGGCTTACGATTTGGTTTATGGATCTGATCCGAAGGACCAGCGATGGCATTTGTACACGGAGGGATGGGGGCGGTCGGGCTTCTCGGAATATGACAACGTGATTTTATCGCAGATGTACTCGCCCTGGTATGGCTACATGCCCGGCTTCGGGGAGCCCGGGTATTGGAATTATAGGCATCAGAGATTGGATGAGATCACGAAGAGGATAACGATGGGGAACTTCACATCGAAGGAGGAGAGGGAGAGGCTCTTCAAGGAAGCCGCCATATTGGGCGTCGGGGAATCCGTGAGGATATTCTTGGCATCCACCGTAGAACCGTACATCGTGAGCAGGGGGATTGAGGGGGTGGTGGAGGATTTCGGGGCCGGGATAACCAGCAGGTGGACGCTCCTTAACGCTAGGCTCAAGGGGGATGCTGGCGGAAGGATGCGCATAGGGATGAAACAAATATACCAGGCATCTTGGAACCCCGTGGGGGGACTTAACGATGTATACTCCAGGATCGTCTGGCAGGTCATCGCCGATCCGGATATATGGAGTCATCCCCATACCGGGAAGCCGCTTCCCGTGAGGGCGAGCTGGAAGGTCGAAAGCGCCGGGCCAACCGGGAGGCTTGAGGTGCCGCCCGACGCCAAGGTTTGGGATCCCCTCTCCGAGGAGTGGAAGCCGGTCGGCGAGGGGGTCAAGGCCATCAGCAAAGCCTCATTCGACCTCAAATATGGGAATTGGCATCACGGGATCCCGATGAGCCAAGCGGACCTCCTCTATTGGCTTTATTTCCTCTTCGAATGGGGGACCGGAGAGGGCCCGGGCGATCCCACGTTCGATCCGGAATATACCCCGCGCGCCGAGCCCTCGGTGAGGGCGCTAAAGGGTGTGAGGTTCCTTGGCGAAGGGCGCGTAGAGGTTTACGTGGACTATTGGTTCTTCGATGAGGATCATATAGCGAGCTACGCGAGCCTATGGGCCTCAACGCCTTGGGAGATTGGCGCCGCAATGGAGAAGCTCGTAGTGGAGGGGAGGGCGGCGTTCTCGAAGAGCGCCAGCAAGGCGCGAGGGACGGGATGGCTATCGCTCATAATAAGGAGCGATGCTGAGCTGGTGAGGGGGGCCTTGGCGGGGCTGAGATCGGAGCGGACGATCCCGAAGCCGCTCCGCGGCCACGTATCGCTGGATGATACCATCAAACGATACGATGCCGCGATCAGGTGGATCGAGCGCCATGGACACGCCGTGATCAGCAACGGGCCATTCTACTTGGAGGGTTATAACCCGGAGGCGAGGACGATCTCGATCAAGGCGTTCAAAGATCCGAGTTACCCGATACCGCTCGGTCGATGGGGGAGCTTCGAGATCCTGAGGACCGCGGAGGTGGTCGGCGCCGAGGTGCCTCTGGCCTTGGCGAAGGGCGGGGAGGCCACGATGAGGGTAAGGGTCTCGGTTGGGAATGAGCCAAGTTGGGAAGCGAGCGTGGGATATAGGATAGTGAACCCGAGGGGAATCACGATCGCGAAGGGATCAGCTAAGCCTATTGAGCCCTTGGGGACCTTCGAGATAAGGCTGAGCGGGGAGGAGACCTCCGCACTCGAGCCCGGCTCCCATATCCTCAAGGTTTTCGCCATAACCCGCGAGGCGATAAAACCATCGATCTTCGAAACGGCCTTCTTGGTATCGGAGGGGCCCCTCCCGGAGGCGCCGGGCTCGATCAAGCCCGCGCCGCAACCCGCTGAGGCCTTGGTAGGGGCCCCGACCTTCGTCGCGACCGCGCTCTCGCTCGCCTTGATCGCGTCGATCATGGCGATCCTGTTGAGGCGCTCAAGGTCCAAGTCCAAAGCGCCATCGGCCTCGATCGAATAGGGGTGATGAGAAAATGGGGCTGAGGGGATTCCTGATCCGTAGGGCATGCAACATGGCGGCGATCCTATTGGTCACGGTATTGCTCACGATGGCGATACTTGGGCCGTCGGCCGATGCGATCCTTAAGAGGGCCATCGAGCAAGAAACTAGGGCCGAGATACTCCAAAACAAGGAACTGGTCGGGAAGTTCAAGGACCCCGGGGAATTGGAGGACTACGTCAAATCCCAGATCCAAGGGAGGGTAGCCTCGATGGGCTTGAACGATCCTTGGTATTCCCCTAGGAGGCTCTGGACGATCGCGATGAAGGTTATGACCTTGGATTTCGGTCAATCATATTACATCCGGGGCTACGGTGGCTCCTCGAGCGTCAGGGATATAATCCTGGAGAGCCTCCCGAGGACGATTTTGCTCTTCGGGACGGCCACGCTCCTGATAGCCGTTTTGGGAATACTCGTTGGGGCCGCCGCCGCTAGGAGGGCCGGCTCGCTTTTGGATAAGGCGGTGCTGGGCTACGCCGTTCTCAGCAACAGCTTCCCGCTTTGGTGGATCGGGATGCTCGCGATACTCCTCTTCTCATATAAGCTCAGGGCATTCCCGGCTAGGGCGACCCCCCCGATCCCCCTAGGCGATCCGGCCTATCCCATGGCCCTCCTATACCATATGGCGTTGCCCCTGCTCACGATGGTGCTCATGGGCTTCGGGGGATGGGCCTATATAGTGAGGAACTTAATGGTTGGCATCCTCCAAGAGGATTACATAACCGTTGCCAAGGCGAGGGGGGTCCCGGAGAGGAAGATCGTCTACGGCCATGCGCTCAGGAGCGCGGCCCCGCCGATAGTGACCATAATCGCTTTGGCGCTATCCGGGTCATTCGGCGGGGCGATGATAACAGAGGCCGTCTTCGATTGGCCGGGCCTCGGTAGGCTCTACTGGGAGGCGATTAGCCTGCTCGATGTACCCGTGATAGTCGGCCTGACCTACGTTTCGACGCTCATATTCCTCCTAAGCGTATTCATCGCGGACGCCCTATACGGCGTCTTCGATCCAAGGGTAAGGGTTGGATAGGGCCGGTGATCGGGTTGAGCGCCGGATCATCCCTCGGGCCCCTCTGGGGGGAATATAGGAGATGCAAGGTGGGCTTGGCGGGCTTGGCGCTATTCGCGGCGCTCTTGGCCCTCTCCGCGCTCGCGATCGCCTCGGTTCCGCTCGATTCGTACAGGCAATGGAACAATCCATCCTATTGGGCGGAATATCCTAGGGCGGCGCCGCCGGCATGGGCTAACTACGTGACCGGCCTAAAATTGCCCGAGCATATGGTGCTCAGGAACCCAATGGCGCATCAATCCGCGGTCGGCTGGGTTAGGGTGGTGACGCATACCTACCGCTTCGCCTTCCCCTATGAATCCTTCCCGGATGATTTCCTCTTCAAATTCTCCCTGAAGTACGGAGGATCGCCCCCGCTCGTGGAGCTCTCGGCGGAGAGGCCGGACGGAGTTCGCATGCTCTTGGCGAGGATCGCTCCGCCCTCGAGGCCCGAGGGATCGGAGGCCCGCGTTTATAATTCGGCGATATTCTCGACCGATGCGAGCCTGAAGGTCAACTTGGCCAATTACTTAGCCGAGAGGGTCGGGGTGGTCGCGAGCCCCGAGGGGATCTCCCCCGAGCGGATGATATTCGCCAAGGAGGGCCAATCCATGGCCGAAGGAGGGACCGGCGTCCTGAAGGGCGATTATATCTTTCAAGCCCGGTTCTTCCTCTTCGGGGAGGGGGACGAAGTCGTATCGAGCGGATTGGTGATCGGCGGGAAGGTCTTCGGGCTCTTCGGCACGGATGACCTCAGGAGGGATCTATCGGTGGGGATACTATGGGGCACGCCCATAGCTTTGTCAATAGGCGTATCGGTCGCCGTCCTCTCCGTATCGATCGGGATAGCCTATGGCGTGATAAGTGGATATTACGGGGGGCGCTTGGACGAGCTCATGATGAGGCTTAACGACGTAGCTTACGCGATCCCCGCCCTCCCGTTCCTGATCTTGCTCGCGCTCTCCTTGGGCAGGAGCCTGTTGTATATAATGGCCTATTTGGTCCTATTCGGCTGGGTCGGGATAGCGAAGGTGGCGAGGAGCGTCGCTCTGCAAATTAAGGCCGCGCCATACATCGAGGCGGTCGAGCTCTTGGGGGCCCCGAGCTGGAGGGTAATCTTCGGGCATATAACGCCGCAATTGATCCCCTACGCCATAGCCAACATCGCCCTCTCGGTGCCGGCCGCGATTCTCGCGGAGGCCGGCCTAAGCTTTCTCGGGTTGGGGGATCCCACGATGCCAACTTGGGGGCAAATCCTTCACGATGCCCAGCTCCACGGCGCGGCGATCAGGGGCCTCTGGTGGTGGGCCCTATCGCCGGGCATGATGTTGGCCGTATCCAGCTTGGCCTTCGTCATGATGGGCTATGCGTTGGACAGGGCCCTGAATCCTAGGGCGAGGGGGGCTTAGCGATGGAGGGGCTCGCGGTCGAGGGCTTGAGGGCTTATTACTTCCCGGCCGATAGGCCCCCCCTTAGGGCCGTCGATGGCGTATCCTTCGAACTCGGGGAGGGGTCGTCTATGGGATTCGTGGGGGAATCGGGTTGCGGGAAATCAACACTCGGCCTCGCGTTGCTGAGGCTCCTCCCATTCCCAGGCAGGATCGTTTCCGGAGCCGTGAGGCTTAACGGGGTCGATCTGATGAGCCTCCCCGAGGGCGAGTTCGACCGGATGGTAAGATGGAAGAGGATATCGATGATCTTCCAAGGGGCGATGAACGCCCTCAGCCCCGTCTATACGATCGGTTATCAACTTTCGGAACCGCTCATCTATCGCTCGGGTCTATCGAAAGGCGATGCGAGGAAGCTCTCCATCAAGGCCCTAGAGGAGGTCGGCTTGGACGAAGGGATCATGGATCGATATCCCCATGAGCTCAGCGGGGGGATGAAGCAAAGGGCGATGATAGCAATGGCCTTGGCCTTGAGGCCCGAGATATTGATCGCAGATGAGCCGACTACAGCCTTGGACGTAGTGGTTCAGGCCCAGATACTCAACCTGCTCAAGGACTTGAGGGATAGACTGAACATCTCCATAATGCTCCTCACGCACGACTTGGGGATTGTATCGGAGATAGCGGATGCGATCGCCGTGATGTACGCGGGGGAGCTCGTGGAGATCGGCCCCTCGGGTTTGGTATTTCCCAATCCAAAACATCCTTATACAAGAGGCCTAATCGCGGCCGTGCCGAGGATCCAAGGGGGTAAATCGAGGCCCGCCTCCATACCCGGCTCCCCACCGGATCTGGCCAACCCGCCAAAGGGCTGCAGGTTCAGCCCGAGGTGTTCGATGGCGATGCCCTCCTGCGAACGCGCCCCGCCGATGATTGAGATGGGGGGCGATCACGTGGTTCGATGCTGGCTTTACGCTTAAGTTCGGCGATCCATATGGGCGAATGGAGCTCCGGCAAAGGGCCGCTCTTGGCCGCTAGGGGCCTCGTGAAATGGTTCCCCCTTCGGAGGAGCCCCCTCGACCTCCTGAGGGGGCGCCCGCCTAGGATAGTGAGGGCGGTTGATGGGATATCCCTCGATTTGAGGGAGGGGGAAACGCTCGCCTTGGTTGGGGAATCGGGATGCGGCAAGACCACAACGGGAAAGCTTCTGGTCGGGGCGATCAAGCCGGATGGGGGGGAAATCCTTTTCGAAGGGAAGGATCTGGCGAAGCTCGATCGAAGGGGCCTGAAGGAGTTTAGGCGCCGGGCCCAGATGATCTTCCAAGATCCCTATTCCTCGCTCGATCCCAAGTTCACGGTCCTCGATACCCTGATGGAGCCCTTGTCCATCCATGGGTTGGGCAGCGGGAGAGGGGAGAGGATCGAGCTCATCGCCAAGGCG
>JAWCOP010000011.1:0-12111 GCA_038847005.1 Bathyarchaeia archaeon
CGGCCCCCCAATCCGATCCGGCCGGGTTATTAAGCTTCCCTCCCGCCCGATGCCCTAAGGGATTCCAAGAAATCCCGCCCCAGCACCCCCGATGCATATAGGTTGACGAGGGAATTGGCGCTGGCCTCCCCGGTGACCTTGCCGAGGTCCCCCCTTATCTGCCTCCACCTCAGGCTCGTCCTCCCGCTCTTGGAGTTATAGATAACGCCCAATACGTTCGTCGCCCTCACGAACTCCATCTCCCCCACCCTTCCCAAGAGGACCTTATCCCCGGCCTCGACGTAGATCCTCCCCTCCCTCTGGGGCCTCTCGGGGAAAACGCTCTCGTCGCGCAGGTATTCCTCCGGCATGAAGGATTGGCATGTGCTCGTTATGACGAACCTTCGGAACTGGTATAGCCTGGAGGTCGTTTCTATCCTCATCGATCCGATCCCGCGGGATTGATGCCATTTTATGGAAAGGCCACGCCCTTATATACGAAGCTCGCCTTCCTGCCCCTCTCCTCCTCCTTGGCCGCCTCCGAGCCCCAATAGCATTTGACCAATGGGAACCGGGAGATGAAGCCCTTGGCGCGCCTCCCCCTTATGGATATCTCGACGGATTCCCCCGCGGCCGCGGAGCCCGCCCCTATATAGCCCATCGCGATGCCCCTCTTCAGGATCGGGGAATAGGTCCCGCTGGTCACCTCCCCTATCCGCTCACCGCCCTTCGATATCTCGAACCCCCGCCTCGGGATCCCCTCCTCCTCGAGCACTATGCCAACCCTCTCCCTCTTGGGCCCCTCCCTCGAAACGGCCTCCAAGGCCTCCCTGCCGATGAAATCCCCCTTCCCCATCTTCACCGCGAACGCCAACCCCGCCTCCAGGGGGTTCGTATGCTCGTCTATATCGTTGCCATATAGGCATAGGCCCGCCTCGAGCCTGAGGACGTCCCTCGCGCCGAGGCCGCAGGGCTTCATCCCGAAATCCGCCCCGGCATCGAGGATCGCCCTCCATATCCCCAAGGCTCCCGGCCCGCGCCCGGAGTTCGGGACGAAGACCTCTAGGCCGTCCTCGCCGGTGTAGCCCGTCACGGAGATAAGGCAGCCCAGCCCCCCTATCTCCGCCCTGGCGAAGCAGAACCTCGGGATCCCGCGCAGATCCGCGCCCTGCGAGATCCTCTGGAGGGCTTCGCGCGCCTTGGGGCCCTGAACCGCGAATAGGGCCACCGCCTCGGAGATATCCGATAGGGAGACGTCGAACCCCCTCGAGTTCTCCATGAGCCACGAGAAATCCTTGCCCCTATTCGCGGCGTTCACGATCATCATGAACGAACCCTCATCCAGCTTGAACAGGATTATATCGTCCTTTATCCCGCCGTTCGGGTTGCAGAGCAGGGAGTAATGGGCCCTGGAGGGCTTCAGCGATGCAACGTCGTTCGTCGAAACCCTATCCAGGAAGGCCTCCGCATCCCTCCCCTTGATCAATATCCTGCCCATGTGGGAGACGTCGAAGATCCCGACCCCGGATCTAACCGCCAAGCACTCGGAGACTATGCCGCTATACCAAAGCGGCATCTCGAACCCCGCGAACTCCGTGAGCCTCCCGAACTCCTTATGGTATTCGTATACGGCCGTCCTCCTCAGCTGGGGCCCCCCGCCCCGATGGGCGCCGATGGGATCTTCGGGGATCATCTCGGCACGATCCTTATGTTTTCGTAATTGAACTCCAGCTTATTGCCGCAGTTCGGGCAGCTGCCGTTATAGCGCTGTATCACTTCCAGCGGGGCCTCGAGCTCGATCCCCTCGTAGAGGCTGCTCCCGCATCGCTTGCAAATTATCCTTTGGGGCAACCGTATCACCGCGGGCCGTGCGGGGTGGGGCTTAGGGGGGTAAAATAGTTAAATATTTCTAATGCCAAACGAAGCCACCAACGCTGGCGATCGGGATGTCCAGGAGGATTTCGAAGCTCCTTTGGAGGCTCAGGGTGGCAGGCAAGCGGCTCGAGCCGAGGGCCACCCCGCTCAGGCTGATATCGACGATCGCCTTGGTTGGGGTCGTGGCCTTCAGCATCTTCGCGCTGATGGGCGGCATCTACAATTTATTGGAGAGGCCCTTGGCCATGATATCCATTGGGCAGGGGAGATGGTCCTTCCTCTATCCCGGGAGCGTTAACGTCCAAACCCTTAACGAGAGCCTCGTCGCCGCCGTCCTATACGCCGTCGGGCTCGCGGGCTTTTACTCCCTTTACAAAAGCACGAGGCTCCTATATAGGCCCAGGGAGGCCTACTTGAACCTCCTAATAGGGTTCTTCCTGATCCTCCTGGCCGTTTTCTATTCCCTATCCCTTTTGAACCAAAAGGTCGGCTGAGCCGGCCCTTACCAAGGCCGATCCTTGAGCCCGGCCCTATAGGCCAGGAGATTGGCCAAGAGGTGGATAGGGGGGGTTATCGCTAGGAGTATGGCTATCGAGCCCAGCGGGAGCCCATAGAGCGGGCATGAAAGGGCCAAGCCCCCCAGAACGAAATCCAGCTGATCCAGGAGGGGCGCCGGGGACCCCGGCGGCAATCCCAAGCGCCTCTTGATGAAGGATCCGAGCAGGTCCCCGAGGAGAGATCCCGCCGAAACCAATAGGGCGAAGGGGAGGAGCCCCCAGCCGAGCAGGGCCGATTCCAAAAGGCCGAAGAGGGAGCCCCCGAGGAGGCCGCCGAGGAGGCCCCTCAAGGTCTTGCTGGGGCCGAATATCCTCCTCCCATCGAGGAAAATCCTCCCGCCGTCTATCGGCGGGCCGCCCTTGAAGATCGTCGGGAGGGAGTTGGAGGAATAGGCGGGGATGATGAAGTATAGGGCCCATAGGGCGTCCTCGTAGCCTATCAATGCGACCATTTCGGGCCCTATTAGGGGCCCCTTCATATTAAAAAGGGATCGGGCCGCGGAGCGCGGCGAAGCCCCCGTCCTCGATGGAGAAGAGGCCCCTCCCAAGGCCCTTTGAGCCCGGGTTCCTAAGGATCGATACCTCCCTGAGGCCGCCTTGGGACCTCCTCAGGCCTATGATCGCATCGGACCAATACTCCAATATCCTCTTGGCCACAGGCTCGGCCGAATCCCCGCCCGACCACCTGACTTGGGACGTTATCAGGATCGGCAAGCCCCTCTCCCTCGATAAACCCTTCAGATAAGCCAGCTGCTTCGAGAGGCCCTTGTTCAGCGCGACCGCATTCCCGCCGGACCCAAGGGCGAGCCTGTATAAGGCCGTTATAGAATCAACTACCACGAGGCCCGCGCCGGGCATGAGGAACGCCCCCAAGTTCAGGATGAGCCCGTTCTGATCCCAGAAATCCGATGGCGAGGAGACGAAGACCGTATCCAAGGATCCGGGATCGCCGGCCAATTGGAGGAACCTCTCGCAGGAGAAGCAACCGTCCGAATCTATGTAGAGGACCTTGAGCCTTCGCCTCGCCAGCTCGGCGCTCGCCATGAGGGCCAGCGTGGTCTTGCCGCTCGACGCCTCCCCGTAGATCAGGCTCAAGCGCCCGACCGGGTATCCCCCGCCCATGAGGTCGTCGAGGGCGCGGCAGCCGGTGCTTATCCTCCGGACCCCTTCCAACCCGCGCATCGCTTCTATTTTATATGGCCCCCTCTGCCTTAGGGATCGAAGTTAATTAAGGATTCCAGGGCGAATGGATGCCATGGCCTCGGGCAGGGAATATCCGAGGGCCCCGCTCGTGGGGGTCGGCGCGGTCGTGATAAGGGATGGCGAAGTCCTCCTGGTGAAGCGGAAATACGAGCCCGGCAAGGGGCTTTGGTCGATACCGGGGGGCCTCGTGGAGCTCGGGGAGCGCCTGAGGGATGCGGTGAGGCGGGAGATACTCGAGGAGACCGGGGTGGAGGTTGAGGTGGGGGCGCTCTTGGACGTGATCGATAACATAGTGAGGGACGAGGATGGGAGGGTCAGGTTCCATTACGTCTTGGTGGATTTCTTGGCCAAGCCCTTGGGGGGATCGGCGAGGGCATCCGGGGATGCGGAGGAGACGAAATGGTTCAAAAGGGATGAGCTGAGGCCCGGGGAATTGACGAAAACGGCCGCGAGGCTCTTGGAGAAGATGGGCTTCCTGGGCGGGTGAATCGATTGGGCCTTGGCGGCGGCGTTCCAAAGGGAGCCCCCGAGGGGGAGGCGGTCTTCGATTTCAAGGCCGGGGAGTTCGCGATCCTATTGGGCCCCGCTCTCGCCCGAATCAAATCCGGATCGGCCGAGGCTTTCGGGGCCGTCTTGGATCGGGGGAGGCCGATCCTGGTGAGGTCAGGGAACAGCCTCCCGATGGCCTTCGGGGAGGATTCGATCCTGTGGGTGAGGTTGGGGGAGGGGGGAGAGCTGAGGAGGGTCCCCGAGGATCCGATACCCCGCTCTTGGAGGGATGCCCTCGATGCCGTATGGGGGGCGGAGGGCGGCGCGATCCTCGTGGTCGGGGGGCCGGATTCGGGGAAGAACGCCTTCTGCATAATGGCCGCAAATGGGCTTATCGATAGGGCGGGCGGGGCATTGATAATCGATGCGGACGTAGGCCAATGCGAGATCGGCCCTCCCGGGACGATCTGCGCCTCCCGGGCGAGGGCGGCCGTGAGCTCGCTCTCGGAGCTCCCCGCCGATCTATCCGTTTTCATAGGCCGCGTCAGCCCCCACGGGGTCGAGGATAGGATAATAGCCGGGATTGGGAGGTTGATCGAGAGGCTGGCCCAAGGTTCCCCCGCCATCGTTAACACGGATGGATGGCTGGAGGGGGATGGCCTCCCGTATAAGGCCAGGATGATAGAGGGGCTGAGGCCGAGCCTAGTGGTGGGCATCGGGGAGCTCGGGGGACTCGAGGATACGATATCGGCCCCAACGATCCGCATAGGGGCGCCGGAGATGGCCAGGGCGAAGCCGAGGGGGGATAGGAGGGCCCATAGGAGGGCCAGGTTCCGGAGGGCGCTCTCCCCGGGCTCCATCAGGGAGTTCGGCCTCGCCTCGGTGGAGCTGAGGGGGTTCCAAGGGAAGGTCCCGGAGGATACCCTGCTGGGCTTGGAGGACGGCGAGGGGTTCCTCCTCGGGCTCGGCCTCCTGAAGGACTTGGATAAATCCCGCGGCGTCCTCAAGGCCTATACGGGGTATGGGGGGCCCGTCGCCATTATAGAGGCCGGGGGGATGAGGGTCTCGGAGGAGGGGGATGAGCTTTAGGCTCCCCTAGGCCGGAGCTGAGGAGGGCCGAGGCCGAGATCGGGGGGCGGCTCTTCGCCGCCACCCTATTGGAGCTGGAGAACGCGGTCATTTGCATATTCGCGGAGGGGGCCCAGAGGCTGGGCACGGTGGCCGCCGCGGCCCCGCCCTCCGCCGGCCCCTCCCTCTCCTCGATCCTGATCGGGAGCCGATACCCGATGGCCAGCAGGGCCTTGGCCGAGAGGCTGGCGGCGAAATACGGGAAGCTGGCTTTGGCATCGATCCATTCCGGGGCCCCCGAGGGCGAGGCCTTCAAGGCCTTCGCCGAGCTATTGAACCGCCTTTGAGGCCCCTCTTGGCCCTCAACCGCTCAGGGTCGCGGGAGGGGCCGGGGTGCTCCTTATCTCGGTGACGGCCGTGGAGTTTATCGGGACGATGGCCGTCACCGGGGTGACGGTCATCACGGCCGTTTGGGCCGCTATGGTCGTTTGCTGAGGCTTGGGGGCCGCGGGCCCTATGGGTATCGTGCCCGATAGGATCAGCATGGCGAAAAGCAGCATGGCCAATATCAGCAGCTCCTCCTTCCTCATCGCCCATTCGCCCCGCGGGTTCTAATGGGGCCCCTCCAATGATAAAGCTTGGGGCGATCGGCGGGAGGCCCCATGGACCGGGCTTCGGAGCGGGGCGGGGACCCTAAGGGCGAAGCGATCCCCGGCGGATGAGAGATTTATAAAGGCGATCTGGCTTCGACTATGCCCAAGGGCCGGTAGATCAGCCTGGTATGATCGTCCGCTTGGCATGCGGAAGGTCCGGGGTTCAAATCCCCGCCGGTCCACCAAATTATTTAAGCGAATCTATTTGACCGCCCGCGCCACTCGCTGGGTCCAAGGCCCTCATCGAGGCTCAGGATAGCCGGTTGCAACATCGCTTTGGCCTCGATCCAGTTACTTTGGATCCCCGCGCTCATCCAGCCCGCACATGATCTATGAGTTCAAGATCCCGAAGGCGATCTTCGCCGCCAGCCCGGAGGCCATAGGTTTCGCTGCGGCCGTCTGGCATAACCCTCTCCGGAAGAGCCCGGCCGAAGTGCTTTTGACCTGGCCGAAGGATTATTTGCGCGATGTCCCAGCCACATGGGGGGACCTGACCCTCTCCGCCGCCCCGATCCCTGAGCTCTCCCCGCCGGGGCTGGGCCTCGCCTCCATGATCGCCTTGGCGGCATCGCTGCTGGCATGGAGGAGGCTCGGGAGATCCCGGGTGCGGGGCTAGGGAGGCTAGGATCCAAGGGATTCGGGAGGATATCGAAAGGGCTTCACGATTCAGGCCCGGCGATGCTTTATCTGGCCATCGACGGGTCGACCGCGGCTCATCGCAATAGCTATAGCGCTCGCTATGCTCATGAAGAGGGGGCGCCTCGGGTCTGAGGGCCGAGCCGCGGGGATCGATGGTATCAAAAGATACGTTCCCTGCAACCATTTAATCAAATTTGAGCATGTAGACGATAGTATTCACTTCAGTCCAACAAAATTTGGGGACTCGATATGTCCGGCCCTCGCTACAACGTCCTCAGTGAGGGGCGCTTCAGAAAGCGTCAAAGATTCCGAAGTTGAAAGGGCCTAAGGGCCGCTTAGGTTGTTGAACAATTATCGCCCCGAGGTTTACAAATTGCTCATAAAGCTTTACAAAATCTTAACGAATCGGTTTTGTCCCGCCCCCTTTTAGTGGCCCTCGCAAATCCTTTTGGGCTTTCTGCGATGGGCGCGGGATCTGGGCTACACCCCTCTTGGAGCGACCTCATCGGCTCCTTAAGCCCTAGGCCCGGCTATGGAATGATGCCGCCAAATCTAGGAGAAGGACGAACTCGCCGGAGGTTTCCTTTAGGCCCCAAAGGAATGGCTTTTTAAGCCCTGCCGGCCCGGGGGAGGTGCGCCGGAGCGGTGCTGGAGCCTTGGGGTTGAAGGTAAAGCCGGAGCTGAGGGATCTCGAGGTCTACAAGCCCGGGAAGCCCATAGAGGAGGTCAAAAGGGAGCTCGGCCTTAGGGAGGTCGTGAAGCTCGCCTCTAACGAGAACCCCTTCGGGCCATCTCCGAGGGCCTTGGAGGCCCTCAGGGGGGCCCTGCCCAACGTCAACCGGTATCCCGAGGGCGGCTGCTATTACCTGCGGAAGCGCCTCTCGGAGAAGCTGGGCGTCGGGGAGGATAGGCTGATCTTCGGGAACGGCTCGGACGAGCTGATAGTAATGGCCATAAGGGCCTTCGCCGACGAGGGCGACGAAATCCTAACGGCCGCCCCCACCTTCCTGATATATAGGATAGCGGCCAAGGCCGAGGGGCTCGGTTTGAGGGAGGTCCCGCTGAGGGATTATAGATACGATCTTAGGGCGATGGCCTCCCAAATAGGGCCGAGGACCCGCTTGATATTCATCTCCAACCCGAACAACCCGACCGGGACGTACGTTTCGAAGGGCGAGGTGGAGGCGTTCCTCGATTCCGTCCCAAGCGATTGCCTCGTCTTCTTCGACGAGGCCTATTTCGAATACGCCCATAGGGAGGGCGGGGATTACCCCGATTCGCTCCAATACCAAGCGAGGGGGAACATCATAACGGCGAGGACCTTCTCGAAGATCCACGGCCTAGCGGGCCTCAGGATAGGCTACGCCGTTTCCTCCCCCGAGGTAATAGAATTGATGAACAAGGTCAGGGAGCCTTTCAACGTCAATTCGCTGGCCCAAGCCGCCGCCTTGGCCGCCTTGGACGACGAGGGGTATTTGGCTTGGGTCAGGGAGATGACCGAGGCCGGGAAATCGCAGCTTTATCGCGGCCTCGAGGAGCTGGGCGTCGAATACGTTCCCAGCGCGGCCAACTTCGTCCTGATCGAGCTCGGGCCCAGGGCGAGGGAGATCTGCGATGAGCTCTTGAGGGCGGGCATAGTGGTGCGCTATATGGGGCCTTGGGGCCTCCCGGGGCACGCTAGGGTGACGGTTGGCAGGAGGGAGGAGAACGAGGCCTTCCTGAGGGAGCTCGGCGCGGCCATTCGCAGGGCAGGGGCCGGCGGTGGATCCTGATGCCCGATGCCCGGGAGCGATCGATCGATCCCCTCGGGGCCCGCTTGCCGAAGGTGGCCGTGATCGGGAGGAAGAAGACCGGGAAGACGTCGGTCGTGGAGGCATTAATTCGAGAGCTCAGGAGGCGCGGCCATAGGCCCGCGGCCGCTAAGCATATCCCCGAGGAGGGCTTCTCGATCGATAGGCCTGGGACGGATACTTGGAGGCATTCCGCCGCCGGGGCGGAGGTTACGATAGCCGCCTCCGAGGGCCAAACGGCCCTAATAGTGAATAGGGGGATGGAGATCGCCTCCTTGGAGGCGCTGGCATCGGCCCTCGGGGCCGATTCGATGATATTGGAGGGGTTCTCCTCGAAGGTCCTCGAGGACGAGGGCGTCGGGAAGATAATCTGCGCCTCCGGGGCCGATGATGCCGAGCATTACTCGGCCAAGGCCAAGGGCGAGCTGATAGGCGTATATTGCCCAAGGCCCGGCTCGGCCGATGCCCTAGATGGCCTGATCGAGGGGGCGATCGCCTTCATATCTCGGGAGAGGGCCAGATTGGCCGCGAGGGCCCTGTTGCCCGGCTTGGATTGCGGGAGATGTGAATGGGGATCCTGCGATCGGATGGCTAGGGCCATCTCGGATGGGAGGGCCGATGCGGGGGATTGCGAGGTCATCAGGTCCAAGCCCGCCCTGAGGGCCGAGATAATCGTCGGCGGCGCCGAGGTCCCGATCCAAAGGTTCGTCTCCGAGATCATAAGGGCCTCCGTGCTCGGGATGGTATCGAAGCTGAAGGGCGTTTCGATAAGGGGCGATGAATCGATAAGGATAGAGGTCATAGGCCGGGAGGGCGGTTAGATGGGTTTTAATAGGGCCCCTCCCCAAGCCCCTCCGGGGTGTTCGCCGCATTGATGATGGAGCTGAGGGTCCACCAAGTCGTGGGCTTGGGCGGAGGCATGGTCAGGATGGTCCTCGTCAGGAGGGGCCTGAAGGCCCGGATAGAGCCGATCGGGAGGACGGAGGAGCAAAGGGTCGCGGAGGAGATAGCCGCTAGGATCCAACAGGCGTTCGAGGCGGCGTTCCCGGGCGGGCTGGTCATCGGCGGCCCGATCTCGGCCGGCGGGCAATGGGACGCCAAGGTGGATATGGTGATAACGGAGGAGGAATACGAGAGGCTGGGCAAGCCCAGCATAAACGATACGATAACAATGGAGATAAACAAGGCCGAGCCCCCCTAAGGCCGGAGCGGCGGCTCGGGCGGCGAAGATTTTTTATTTAGCCCCCTCGGATCGGCTTAATCGGTCGCCGAGGGTAGGCCGAGGTAGGCCGGAGGGCCCTCGAGAGCTCAGCCTGACCCCGTGGGGGCGAGGGAGAGCACCCGGCTGAAGATCCGCCCGGATCCGATACCGGGGCGTCGTGTGTTCAAAGCCGGCGAAGACCGGTGAGAGTCACACCCTCGGCACCAACAAAATTTTAAAGCCAAGAGCGGAGCTAATTCCCGGAGCCGATGCGGCCGTAGTCCAGCCTGGTCTAAGACGCTGGCCTGCCAACCCTATCGGGCGGAGCGCCAGTGACCCGGGTTCGAATCCCGGCGGCCGCACCACGCCTTAATTCAAACAGGGCTGGACATATGGCCGGGGATTGGAACGATGCGGCGGTTGCATGCCCGGGCGCTCCTCCATCGCGGTTTAACGCCAATGCTTATAGGGTCTTTGATGCCCCTTCGATAAGAGTGGCCGAATGATGAATGAGTATAGGATCAGCTACGATCATGGGTCGGATGCGCTTTATGTTAGGGTCCGCGAGGGCAGAGTCGCCGAAAGCGATGAGGTTGATGATGGGATCATAGTGGATTACGATGAGGAGGGGAACATCGCGGGGATAGAGGTCTTGGGGTTCTCGGAGAGGAAAATGGATCTTAACGAGCTCATTACAAGGGGCTTGAAGGTCTCGATTGAGGCTTGACGGTATCGTTTACGCTACACGCCCTTGAGAGAATGAAATCCCGCGGCATCGGTAGGCTTGAAGGGAGCGAGGTTCTATCCTGCCTTGAAAACCATGATAAGGTTATAAAATTCGGTGGGGTGAATGAAGAGGGTTGGCGACGACGTTTTGGTGGTATGCCGTAGTATCGATAACCGCCTATAGGAGCTCCAAGATAAGTACTTGGGATAACAATAGGGCTCGGTTAACATTGGCCACACCATTTTTCATGCAAGGTCCTTCAGGCTTCAGTCGCGCCCGCCCGGGGACCGATGAGGGCAGATGATCCCTCCGAAAGATTGAAGGGATGGCGCGGATAGGGCCCATTGGGGATGGGGGCCGTGGGGAAGGGGATCGCGATCGCCGTTTTGCTTTGTTTAATGGCTTCGCTCCCCCAAGCCCCGCTCGCCCAATCGGATAGGGGCGTCCTCCCGATCGGGGATGCGAGCGTTCACGGCCCGGGGCAGAGGGCCATAATCGCTTGGAACGGCGCGGTGGAGCGCCTCATCCTATCAACGGATCTTTACGCCAGCGCCGAAACGAGGGCGCTGGAGGTCCTGCCCCTCCCATCGAAGCCGAGCGTGGAGGGAGGGAGCTTCCAATCCTTCGAGGCCGTTCAACGCCTCATTATGAGGCATTCTCCGAGGTCTATGCCGCCGAAATATTTGGGCGAGCTGGAGATAATATTCCATGAAAGGATCGGGGCCCACGACATAACGGTATTGAGGGCGGGATCGGTCGAGGAGCTCATCGCGTTCCTAACGGGCTACGCGAAGGGGGCGGGGATCGAACCGCCAAGCCTCGGCGGGGAGGCTAGGCGGATCCTCTCCGGCTATCTGGCCAGGGGCTTCATCTATTGGGTCCTCGATCTGATCGACCTCCATCCCTCGCCCCGGAGCATAGAGCCGATCGCCTACGAGTTCGCCTCCGCCTCGCTTTATTATCCCCTCATGATCTCCTCGATCGCGAATGGGGCGACCGAGATAACCCTATACCTGATAACGAGGGGGAGGGTGGCCGAGGGCTCTCTGCCGCCCAAGATGGCGTTGGCGCGATACGATCCCCGGGCCAAAGATCCGATCCAATTCCAAATCTCGGCTGGGGAGCTGGCCGAGGTGGATGCGAGGCTCGCCGAGCTCTTCCCGAGGGATTCGCCCATATGGCTCACGGTCGTAAGGTATAAAGGGGATGCGAGCGAGTTGGATTTCGATTTGGAGATCAGGCCGGGCGGGACCCAATGCAGATCGATAAGGGTTTCGCCGAATAAAGCCCTATACGGATTGAGGGAAGCCGTCGAGATAACGGTCGATTATGTCCATTTGCTGCCCGGTTGCCTCGAGGTTCAGGCCCTCCACTTCCATCGGATAAGGTTGGAGATCCTCGATTCAACCGGCGGCATAGTTCGATCTTGGCATTGGGATACGAACGGCGACCTGCGCAAGGCGGTCGTTTGGGATCCGGATAAGATCGGCGCATATTCTGCGAGGGCGAGCTCGTGGTGGAACGGGGAAACGATGGAGGTCGAGGACTCGGCTCGCTTCGCGGTTGAGGAGGCCCGCCCCCCTACTCGGATCCGGTTTCCCTGGCCATTCGTCGCGGCCGGGCTGGCGGCCTCCTGCGCCGCCATCGGGGCGCTTTACGCCCTCCTCAGGCGAAAGGGCATCTCCTCGATCGCGCCAACGGGGATCCCATTTAGAAAGGTTTACAAGGCGAGGCCGCGGAGGGGCCGATCGAGGTCGAGGGATCCTGCGCTTCGAAAGGCCGGGCATAACCGAGCGGGAGGTCAGGGAGAGGGTCGTCAGGATGATCCAAAGGGTTTGCCCGAATGGCCGCGCCATAGAGTTCCGGAGGATCCGCCGGGTTGGCGATCTATGGGAGGCGGAGGGGAGCTATCGCTCCCTTGACAGCGATT
>JAWCOP010000012.1:0-1123 GCA_038847005.1 Bathyarchaeia archaeon
AATGCTTAATCAATCATAGGGGCGACCACATCCCTTTGAAACATTAAAGCCGCCCAATGGGATTCCAAAAGCCAGCTCATGGGCGGTTGGAGAGGGGAAGCCCTAAAGGGCCGCCCTAGGTGGCCCTCAATCCCCTCATTGCTTCGTCTATCCCCTCAATCGCCTCCCGCGCGCCCTTCTCGATCCTTTCCAAGCGATCCCTCAGGAGGCGGAGGATCCTAGCCCTCTCCCCCTCGCTGAGGCCTTTCAAACCCTCGGGCCTCAGCTGGGCCTTAAGAAGCGTCAGCATCCGATCCATCTCCTCCAAGGCCGCGCCTTCGGATGCCCCTTCCTCGAGCTCCGAATGGATCTTATGGGCGATCCTTAAAACGATCCCATGGATCTCCAAAATCCTCTTGAGCTTCGCTTCGCCCTTACTAGTTATACCATATACCTTCCTCCTCCTCCCCCTTGAAATCCTCCATTCGCCCCTTATCCATCCCTCTCTCTCCATCTTCCCGAGGAGGGGATAGGTCCCCCCGGCGGTCGGCTTCCAAAGCCCCAAGGTCCGCTCGGCCGCCTCCCTCATTATCTCATATCCATGCATCGGCCTCCGCGCTAGCGATGCCAAGATGAGGAGCTTCAAATAACCCTTCTTCAGCTCCTCGGGCCAGCGGGGGGCATTCGATCCTCGCTTCCTCAACGCTGAGGAAAATAATATATAGTTGAACTATATATGCCCTTTCCCCACGCCGGGAGCTGGTGGCCCTTGGGATTGGCAGTGGAGGCCTTCGGCCTCACGAAGCGCTTCGGCAACTTCACGGCCGTTGACCATGTGGATCTCTCAATCGAAGAGGGGGAGATATTCGGCCTCTTGGGGCCCAACGGGGCCGGCAAATCAACGCTCGTTAGGATGCTGACGACGCTCATGAGACCGACGGAGGGGACCGCCAAGGTCGGGGGATATGACATTTTGAAGGAGCCGGACGAGGTCAGGAAGGCCATAGGCTTGGTGGCCGAGAAGCTGATCCTTTACCCGAGGCTGAACGCCGTCGAGAACCTAATGTTCTTCGGGCGCCTCTATGGGATGGAGGGAGAGGGGCTGAGGCGGAAGGTCGATGAACTCATAGGCATGGTCAAGCTT
>JAWCOP010000012.1:1133-11825 GCA_038847005.1 Bathyarchaeia archaeon
AAGGATTTCCCGATAGGCGGATATTCATCCGGAATGCGCCAGCGCTTGAACGTCGTAAGGGCCCTTTTGCACGACCCGAAGATATTATTCCTAGATGAGCCTACGGCCATGCTCGATCCCCAAAGCATCCGATTCGTCAGGGATCTGATCAAGGATTTGAGGAAGGGGGGCAGGACGATAATCCTGACCACCCATATAATGGAGGAGGCGGAGGAGCTGTCCGATAGGGTTGGGATAATCGATCACGGGAGGATATTGGTCGTCGATACCCCGGAGGGGTTGAAATCGAAGCTGGGCGTTTCGAACCTCCTCGAGGTCTTCCTCGGGCTCACCGGCAGGGATCTCAGGGATAGGGCCGAGAATAGGATCCCGATCAGGGCCGTCGGGAGGGTGTGAAGGGGATTGGGCCAGATTGATGCGAAGAGGATCGCCTACGTCACGATGGTGATGGCCCATAAGGATCTCTTGGACTTCTGGAAGGCCAAGATGCTGGTCGTCTCGTTCACATTGTTCCCAATAGTGATGATGGCCATGTTCGGCTACATGTTCCCCTCCATAACATCCGCCAACCCCTACGCCGGCAAGTTCTCCAGCCCGTATGGTCGCTTGCCGATCGCCATCGTTAATGAGGATGGTGGGCGGGCGGCCGAGGAGATCGCGGATCGATTCGCCCAGCTGGCCTCATCGACGGGCCTATTCGAGGTCAAGAGCTTCGCCAGCTTGGAGGCCGCCAAGGAGAGGATGACCGAGGGGAAGTTGAAGGGGGTCTTGGTGATCCCGCAGGGGTTCACCGAATCCCTATCCTCGGGCCGGCAGGCCACCATGACGATCATTGTGGACGACACGAACCCGCAAGCGGCTTCGTCGATACTCGGCCAAGCCTCTTCCTTGGTGAGGATCATATCGGAGGGAGTGGCCGCGTCCAGGATCTCGGACCTAGGGGCCGGCGCGGATCCGATGGCCCTCTTGGAGCCGATTGGTTTGGAGAGGAAGCCCTTCGTGAAGGGCAGCGCGACGACCTTCCAATTCCTAGCCCCCGGGTTCATGGCGCTAACGGTCACCCTAGGGACCCTCTCCGGATTGGCTGCGACCATATCGCGGGAGAAGGAGCAGGGAACGTTGGATGGGATAATGGTTTCCCCGGTCCCGAGGTATACGGTTGTGGTCAGCAAGGTTCTGGCTCAGACTGTGAGAGGCCTTATACAGAGCTTCATAATACTCGCTGTATCCGTGTTATTCTTCGGGGTTAGGGTATACGGGAGCCCGCTCCTGATGGTCCTGACGATGTTCTTGGCCGTGCTGAGCTTCTCGGGGATAGGGATAATAATAACCTCCGTGGCTGGGGAGCAGGAAACGGCCATGACGTCCCTGATGCTGATAAACATGCCCATGACGTTCCTCTCGAACGTCGTCTTCCCAATAGAGCAACTGCCTTGGTGGCTTCAGGCCGTTGGGAAGTCCCTTCCTCTATATTACTCGGCCGATGCCCTCAGGAAGATAATCGTCCTGAATGCCCAAATTCATCATATAGCCCCCGATCTGGTCGTGCTCGCCCTATATTCGCTCCTGACGCTCTCAGCGGCCATCCCAATATTCGTAAGATCCGTTTCGAGGTGATCCCGATATGGGCGAAGGGCTTCGGCGCATCGGGCCCGAATGGCCCATCCTCCTGATGGCCTTGGCTATCGCATGGGCCGCGCTCCCGATGATGGCCCACGAGGCCAAGGGCTTGGGGGTGGCGAACCTCGTCCCCGCCAGCGTTTATTGGGGATCGAACCCGGCCTTGCCTATGACCGTTAAGCCCGGGGATGAGGGCGTTACGCTTTCGGTGGTCGTCGCGAACGCTGGCGACGACTTTGCCCGGGACGTGGAGGGGATCCTATGGCTCGAGCCGCCGTTCCGCCATAGGTATCGCTCCAGCAACGAATGGATGATCGCGGATAACGCGACCCAGAGCGCTGGAGATATCCCGCCCGGCGGGGCCTTCACCTTCAGGTACATCCTCAGCGTCGATCCCGGCGCGGAGGAGGGCGTTTATAGGCTTAGGTTTGAGCTGAGGTATAGGAGCGCGAGGGAGCTGCGGGCCGTTTCGAAGGCCGTTCACATCGACGTTCCGCTCTGGGCCGGAGACGTGCGCGTCCATAGGATCCTAACAATGCCGGCCAAGATCTTCCCCGGAGATTCCCAAGTGACCCTAAAGGTCTTTGTGATAAACTCCGGCCAAGGCGGGATAAGGGATTTGGAGCTACGCCTCGGCATCGATCGGCCCTTCAGGATGGCGTCGAGCTCCTCCGATAGGGCCTTCTTGGGAACGCTCCAACCCCAGCAAATTGTTGAGGCGAATTTCCTCATAGATATCGATGAGGGGGCCGGGCCCGGGAACTATAGCCTCCCGGTCTACGCCCTGAGCCCCAGCCGCCCCTCATCGCCCATAGGCCGGATCCAGCTGACGGTGGCCGAGAAGGCGAGGTTCGAAGTCCTCGAGATATCGCCATCAAAGGTCCGTGCTGGGGATTCCGGGGTGAGGGTAGCGATCAGGGTGAGGAACGCCGCCGGCGTCAAGGCGGAATCGGTCCGGGCCCGCCTCTTGGCGGGGAACTTCTTCTCCGGAACGCTAACGGACCTGATGGGCACGATGAACCCGGGCGATGTCCGAACCGCCTTCTTCACGCTGGATGTCGATGGGGGGGCCGTCCCGCAAACATATTCGATGGACCTCAAATTCGACTGGATACAGGACGGGAGATACAGCCTTAGCGATACGATCGGGATCGAGATGGAGGTCCTCCCATCCCTCTACCCGATCGTGGTGGCGCTCGTGCTCCTTGGCATCGCGGCCTTCGCGGCCCTAATGGTTTGGAGGCGGAGGCGGAAGCGCCCCTCCAAGTGAGGGGCCGGGCCTTCGGGCTCTGGAAGGGGGTGAGGGGGATCGCCCGAGCGCTCGCGAGGGCCCTATGGCTGACCGCCCTCCTCCTTTCGGCATCAATCCCCCAATCGATGGCCCATACAACCTTGGGCCGCCCGGATGGGGTCCCTCCCCTTCTCAGATCCGACGACCATGAGCTGAACCCTAGGAACTCCTTCGGCCGAGCCCATGTGCCGGGCCCATTGGCCCATCTCTGGCCCGGGGCCGGCCAAGGCCTTTACTTGGGCGAGCCATCGCTCCCGCCCGGATATCAATCCCCATTCACCACCTTCGAGCGCCCCCTCCAGGTCGAGGGCTGCTCGTATTCGCCAGAAGGAGCGATAATGGCATCGGGGCCGCGCTGGGATAGCCTCGGCGATTTCATTTTGGCCATAAACTTCTCCCAACCCTCCTTCTTCGCGAGCCCCTTCAATCCCCGCCCGACGTTCCGCTATTGGAACCTGACCATCTACATGCCCGCCCCGGTGGTGGGCAAGGGGGGCGAGTTGATCCAAGACGGGTTCGAGCCCGCCGGGCCCATAAGGTGGGATCTGGGCGATTCCTCCAACATCCTCACGACTCTGACCGATGATTACGGGAGGATCTTCGTTTCCAAGGCGGATGAGCTGGATCCCTTCGGCCCGGGATGGTGGGTGATAAGGATAGAGGCCTCGGGGAGGGGGATGGAGTTCACGCCCGAGAGGGGCTGGGGGGAATGGTATTACGTGAGGATCAATCAGATCAGGGCCCCAGTCGTCGCCGGCAGGTATTTCTTCAAGATCTTCCTCGGGGATCGCTATCCGATCGCCTCCCAATCCGCCTCGGCCCCGATAAGCGCCGCCATGCCCGCCGAGAATTGGCCCGTAGTCCTCGTAAAGGCCGACCCGGATCCGGCGATAATCCACGGGACCCTCAGATATGGCAAGGGGGCAGCCCCGGGCCTATACGGCGAGCCGATCCGCCTCGCCGGGAGGGTGAGGGCCGTCGGGCTGGCTGAGGATCCGCTATCCGGAAGGATCGGCGATAGGCCCGTGGAGGCGAGGGCGTATTTCAACGCCAGCTCCCAAGGGCGATTCGAGCTTGAGGGCTTGGCGCCCGGGGTTTACGATATCTACGCCAGCGCGGCCGGCTTCCCGGAGCAGAAGGTCGCGGAGGGGATCAGGGTCCATCGGGGGCAATCCCTCAGCCTAGACGCCCACTTGAGCCCGGGCCCCCAGCTGTACGGGATCGTGTGCTCGGAGGGGGCCATGGGCCCGATGCCTTGGAGCTCCCAATCGCCGATAACCGTGGTCATATACGACAGCGATCATTACGTGGAGCGGAACGCCGTTTGCCAATCCCCGATCAATTTGACCCACGCGCCCTACATCCCCTACGTTCATGGGAACGCGGTCTTCGGGCCCTCCGGCCTATCACCCCCAAATTCCCCAAAGCCCGTCGCCTTCCCGTGGGAGGGGCCCGGGGGCTATAACCCATATTCGGCCGCGCCGCCGCATAGGGATCCTTTCGGCCTCTTCAACGGCGTAGGCCCGGCCCAGAGGTGGTGGGTTGGGCCGGGGGAGGCTCCGGATCCGATCACGGGCTTGGGATCCGATCGATTCGAGTTCAGGTTCCAATTCGGGGCGAAGGGCTACTTCGGGATCCCAAGGAGGCTTAGCGGCATGGTCCCGCAAGCGTTCGCGACTTGGATCGATGGCCTTGGGCCCGGGAGCTACTTCGCCAGGGCCTTCGTCAACGGCTATGTTCAAACGGACGCGAGCGGAACCCGATTCAAGCATTCCCATTTCACGATCCCGGATGGGGCCTTTGGATCCGATCTCTCGGTCCATATCTCGCTAAGGCGCTCGGGCATCATCAACGTAACGATCCACTTCCACGATCGGCCGGGGGAGGCCGCGGATAGCCCGATCGGTGGCCCGGATCCCCATCGCTTCATCTTGGTGGAAGCACTCGACTACGATGATTCCATCGCGGCCTTCAACTTCACCCACATCCCCTCGAGCGCCCAATCGATAACTGTGACATTGAACGGCCTAGGGATGGCCGGCCCGACCTCCCCATTGGATCCGAGGAGGGGCATCAAGTATTCCCTCTTCAGGTATCGGGGCATCAGGGATTACGGCCTATACCCGGGGCCCTATATGATCAGGGCCTATGCCCGAGGCTATGTACAGGCCACATTCCCCGGCGCCGATCTCCGAGCCTTGGATCAGCCGCTTCAAGCCTCGGCGGGCATGTACGGCGCCGCATCCCAAGCCAGCCTCCACATGTATAGGGGGGCCGGGCTGAACGTAACGATAAGATCCCTCGATGCCCAAAGGCCTGCCATGGAAAGGCCTTGGGCTTGGAACGCCTCGAGAGTGGCCGTTTTGGCGTACGACGTGGCCTCGAGGGCCTTCGTCGATGTCATATATTTCTGGAGCTCCTCCGCCAATTCTTGGAGCCTGCCGATCACCCATTCGGCCCATTCCACGATCCCATGGCCTGGATGGAGGGGGGCCTTCGGGCCCTCCGCATCCGCGCTCATCACAAACGGATCGGCCCTCGTGGACCGGCTCGGCCCGGATCTCCCATCGCCCCCCATCCCCGCCTTCGAGCCGAGCTCCCGGACGAACCTATTCCTCCAAACCCAGCTCAGGCTCGGCTTCCTCTATTCGGAGTCCTACTATAGGGGGAGGGGCTTCAAATCATCCCTAGCCCTTTATCCGGGCCAATATGCGATAAGCGCTTGGACCTACGGGTACGTCCAAGAAGGCATCGCGACGCTCGGGGACCTCGGGAGGCGAATCGTTAGCGCATCGATGGGCTCAATCTCGGACGTGGGCGTGGAGCTGGTTAGGGGAGTGGAGTTCAACCTCACTATCCTATTCAGGAAGGAGGGCATATTCACGGCCCTCCCATTCAATGCATCGATGCGGATAAGGATCTACGACGATAGGGACATATTGGTGGCGGCGGCCTCGACCTCGAACGACCCAGGCGGATACTTCGGGGCCGGATGCGGTTTCTTCGCCGACGGGGCCAAGGTGGCCCTCGCGGGATGCTCCGTCCCGCCGATCCCGGCGGGCGCCAGGAGGGTCGAATACCTAAGGCTGGCGGGCCTGTTCGGCTATGCGGACCCGAGCCTTGGGGCCGAGAGGAGGAGGGCGGCGATGCTCTTCCAAGCGGATCAAGGCATTTGGGGCAGGTCCCGCGCGCCGATGGCCGGATCCTATGGGGGCGGATGGACCGTGGTGGTCGAGATGACGAATTGGTATAGGCCCTCGGGCTTCCATCCGCCCGCCCCGGGCCTTTTGCAAGGGGAGCTCCATTTGACGAACCTAACGGTCCTTTTGCCCTATAACCACCTTGGCCCGTTCGGGCTCAGGCATCAGGCTAGGATCAATGGCGCCGACCTCGGATCGGGAGCGAGCTTGACGATCGTTTTGGATGAGAGGGCCTATCTCTCGGGCTCGATATACGGCTTCAATTGGAAGGGATTGCCGAGGACCGTCAGCTGGGCCGCTATATCGATCGAATCGATCGGGGCCGGGGGCTTCGAGCATCAGGTCTATACCTTCGATGGGTTATTCGATTCCTATGCGGAGCCTGGGCCCTTGGCCCTGACTGCGAGCGCCCGCGGTTATTGCCTTGGGAAGGCCTTGATCCATGCGACCGAGGGCTCGAGCACCCGATTCGACTTTTACCTAGAGCCGGAGTGAGCGGTCGATCCTTCATTTAAATTATATAAAGAAAATAAGAGGATCTATAGAGAAGTTTTAAGAAGGTCCAAGGCCCCCGAGGGCTAGGTGCCTTTGATGGATAGGGGGCCGGGGCCGCCGGATTCGCTGAAGGCCGTTTCCGCGGCGCTTTGCGCCGCGCTATACGCCATCGGCTCCTACGCTACCTCCTATATCCAATCCCCTTGGGGCATGGGCCAGTTCCGGCCGGCGGTCGTTATACCGGCGCTCTTCGCCACCATATTCGGGCCTTGGGTCGGCGGGATCGGGGCGGCCATGGGAACGTTGATATGCGATTCGGTGAAGCACGGGGGCCTCTACATGGGCAGCCTCATCGCCGCCGTGCCCGGGAACTTCATAGGCTTCTTCCTATTCGGCCATATCGTCCGGAGGGGGTTCTCTTGGAGGAGGTTCATAGCGGCATCGAATGCCTCCTTGGCCATCGGGAACCTGATCGTGGCCTTCCTATACGTATTCGCTTATAAGGCGCTTTACGCGCAGGCCCTCCCGATGTCGATGGAGGCCTTGACCATGCTATCTATCGGTTTGACGATCTTCTGGTTCATAACGATGCTCCCCTTCGTCCTTTTGATAACCCCGCCGATCATAAGGGCCGTTGCCATCTCCTTCCCGAGCATAGTCCCGGAGGGGATGAGGGCCCATTCCCTGAGGGGGGAGATCCCCCGGAGGGAGTTCGGCTTGGCGCTGGCGATCCCCGGGATCGCCATGCTGCTCATGGGATTCTCGACGAGCACCGCCTTAGGGAGCTATTTGGCGACGAATTTCTCGAAGACCTTCACGCCCATGATAATGGAGTTGCTTCGAATAATGCTCTATGGGAGCGGGATTGCCCTCTCGGCCTTGGGATTTGCCGTGTTGGGGGCGGTGCCGATCGGGAGGCGAAGGGAGAAGAGCTTCAAGGCGCCTTCATGATGACCCTCGCGGGTAGTTTCGCGTTCAGCCCTTCCTCCAAAGGGCTGAAGTGGGGTTGATGGCCCATAGGTCATAAGCGCATTCCATCAAAATGCCCTGTAATGAGAAAAGGGGAAATTATTGCGTTGGAAAGGGCGGATCGATGTCCATTGGGTTCAAATCGATGGCTGAGCGAATGCTCGAGCGCGATTCAGCCCTGCTTTTGGAACTCCTCCAAGGCCTTCCTGAGCTCAGTCACGTAGGTCCTGGCGGGCCCTCCCCCCATGAGGACCGCCACCTCGGCCGCCTCCAGCATCTCCTCCCTAGTGGCGCCGGCATTGATCGCGAGCTGCGCGTGGATCGCTATGCAATATTCGCATCTAACGGCTATGGCGATCCCGAGGGCAATCAATTCCTTCACCTTCCTGCTCAACGCGCCGTCCTTCGTAACGGCCTTCGAGAGGGCCGAGAAGGCCTCGGCCGCCTCAGGGTTGTTCTGGGCCAAGAGGGCCGAGGTCTTCTTATACTCACTTATCAGCTCCTCCATCTCCCCCATCACCAGATCACCGCATCCCGATCCCATAGAAGCGGTAATTAACCTAACCCATGCGGGCCACCGTGGGCCGTGGTCGGATGTTTTTTATGCGCGACCCCTTTAGGCCCGATTGGGGTTGATCAATAGGATCGCGGCTGCGATATTGCTGGGGGCGATCCAAGGGATTGCGGAATGGCTCCCGATCTCGAGCTCGGGCCATCTCGCCCTTATCCAGATCTCCCTCGGCCTCAGCGCCCCCGTGGCCTTCGATGCCCTCCTCCATTTGGCCACGTTGCTCGTCGCCGCGGCCAAGTTCAGGGGCGATTTGGCCTCGATCTTTGGCAACTGGCTGAAGTTGGACTTGGGTTCCCCGCCCGCCAAACTGGGCCTTATGGTGCTCGTGGGGAACGTTCCAACGCTCCTCTTGGGCCTAGCCCTCAGAAACGCCTTCGAGGCGATGTACTCCGATCCAAGGGCTATCGGGTTCGCGTTCCTATTGACCGGCTCCCTCCTCTATGCCTCAAGGCGCGGCGGCGAAGGCGGCAAAGCGATCGGGCATAGGGAGGCGATCCTAATAGGCCTATCCCAAGGGCTGTCCATAGCCCCCGGCGCCTCCAGGAGCGGGCTCACCATAGCCACGGCCCTACTCTTGGGCATCGAGCGGAGGGAGGCCGTAAGGTTCTCGTTCCTCCTCATGATTCCCGCCGTCCTAGGGGCCCTCGCCTTAGAGGCGGGGCGATCATCCGCCGCTGATATGGGCCCCCTCGAGGCCCTCGCGGGCTTCTCCGCCGCCTTGGCGATCGGCTACCTATCGCTGGATTTCCTCATTCGCTCGGTCTCGAAGGGGAGGTTCCACCTATTCTCCTATTACTGTTGGTTCGTCGGGGCGATCGCCTTGGCCCATTCCCTCGCGCCCCTTGCCTGAGGTGCGCCATCGCCATTATATAGGCCCCGAGGATATTTGGGCTCTCGAGCGATGTTCCGCTTGGGCAGGGGCCTAGTGGTGGCCTGCGACGTCGACGACCTAGGGCTTTTGGGGAGGCTGGTCAATGCCACCAAGGATCTGGAGCCTATTCAAGGCTATAAGATCGGGGCGGGCTTGGCGCTCAGATATGGCATCGGGAGGGCCGCGAGCATCATACGCGAGCGATCAGATCTTCCCATAATATACGACCATCAAAAGTTCGGCACCGATATACCGGAGGTTTGCGGCCTATTGCTCGGGGCCCTCAGGGATTCAGGCATCGATTCCGTCATAATATTCCCGCAGGCTGGTGTTGAAACCCTAAGGGCCTCCGTTGAGGCCTGTAAGAAGGAGGGATTGATCCCGATGGTGGGCGGCGAGATGACCCATAGGGGGTATTTGGCCAGCGAGGGCGGGTACATCGAGGATCGGGGGCCTGAGAGGATCTACCTCGATGCGGCGGCCATGGGGGTTGAGTACTTCGTCCTGCCCGGCAACAGGCCGGCATCGATGGGGAGGTATCGCGACCTCCTGAGCCGGGCCGTGGCCCAACCAAAGTTCCTCTTCCCCGGCATCGGGGCGGGCCAAGGGGGGGATGTTGCGATGGCCTTCTCGATCCTGAGGGGGCATCCGGCCTATGCCATCGTCGGCAGGGGAATATACTCCCAACCCGATGCGGGGCGAGCCGCCTTGGAGATATGGGATCGGATAAAATCCGAGGTCGGGTAAGCCGATCCCAAGCGGCGGAAGGGGCCAAATCCCAAGCCCCTCCATCCCTTGGGCCCTGATCCCTGGGATTTTTAAATGCCATTAAAATAATTTCGCCCCATGCCCAAGAGGTGGATTATCTTAGCCGTCGCCATAATGGTCATCGTGCTCCTGATTGGGATCATGATCGCCCAACTCCAAAGGCCCGCGCCGACCGCCCAAACGATCACCGTTACGGAGGTTCGGACCCTCACCCTGACCGTCCTGAGGACCGAAACGGTGCTCAAAACGATCTCGCCCCTCGAGGCGCCGAGCTACGAGGTCTACTTCTCGCCCAAGGGCGGCTGCGAGACCCGTCTCCTATATTGGCTGAGCAGGGCCAACTTCTCGATCCACGTCCTGATCTACTCCTTCACCTTGGACAGCGTGGGGGACGCGCTAATCGCCGCCCATAGGCGCGGCCTCGACGTCCGAATAGTCATGGAGGGGGATGAGGCGGGGCAAGGGGGGAGCGAATATGGAAGGCTGAAGGGAGCCGGCGTCCCCGTCAGGCTTGATACGAACCCGGCCCTGATGCATAATAAGGTAGCAATCATAGACGGTTCGATCGTTATAACGGGTAGCTTCAATTGGACCGCCAGTGCGGAGGCCCGCAACAACGAGAATATGATCGTCATAAGGAGCGCTCAAATCGCGGCCCTTTACGAGGAGGAGTTCGAGAGGGTCTGGGGCCGGAGCGCGCCTTGATGGCGCTGGCCGTTAAATGGCCTAAAAGGGCCCTATCGGATCAAAGAGCCGGCCAAGAAGGCCGCCATGCCCAAAGCCATCCAAAGCAGGGCCGATCCCTTGGCTTTGAGGGCCTCCGGCCTACTGGGGTTCCGAAGGACCCTTAACGAGGAGCGAAGGAAACCCAGATCTGCGACTACGACTGGCGGTATGTACCAAGCCG
>JAWCOP010000013.1:0-2899 GCA_038847005.1 Bathyarchaeia archaeon
CTCGGGCCCCTTTTGGGCGCCGGCTTGCCAAACGTGCTTTCCCAAGACCCTCCTCAAGGCGCCGAGCAGAAGATGCGTGGCCGAATGATGCCTCATTAGGGCGGACCTCCTCTCCCAATCCACCTCGCCCCTCACCCTTTGCCCGGGCTTGGGGCATCTCCCCTCAATCCTATGGACTACCACCTTGCCCGCCTTCCTGACGTCGACGACCCTTGAGGAGCCTCCATCGAAGCGCAGCAGGCCGATATCCGAGAGTTGCCCTCCCCCTTCGGGGTAGAACCCGGTGGCATCGAGGATGACGTATTCATCGCCGATCGTTCCCAGCACGGTCGCCTCGAACTCCCTCAAGCGCGGGTCCTCGTAATAGAGGGCCTTGGTCTCGGGATAGGCCTTGGCCTCCTCCGCGATCTTGGGATCCAACCCCGCGCCAATTGGGGGAGGCGGCCTCGAGCGCTCCTCGACCAGCTTGGAGATGAAGCCCCGCGGGATCTCCACCCTCACGCCCTCGGATAGGGCGAAATCTACCAAGAGGTCCGGGAATACGCCGTGGGATTGATAAAATTCCCTCAGGATCCCCTCGGGCGCCTCGCCTGGCCCCAGCCTCCCGCTTCGGATCGCCTCTCTAACCAAGCCCTTGGCCTTCTCAAGGGTATTCCTATACCTCTCCTCCTCGATCCCGATTATCTCCGCGATCTCGGCCTCCATCTCCCTCAGGGCCGGGAAGTCCTTTGACCAATGCGCTATCTGGGCGCCGATTATGTCGAGAAGCTTCGACTCAATGCCGAGCTTCATCAACAGCCTGAACGCCCTCCTGAGGAGGTACCTGCTCAGATAGCCGGCCCCCACGTTCGATGGGACCACTCCCTCGGCCAAAAGGAACGCGAGGGATTTGGTATGATCGGCCACAGCGAACGCCAATTGCACCGGGGATAATAGCGAGGATAACTCCCCATACCCCAGCCCCGTCCGCCGCTCGAGCTCCAACTCGGCGACCCCCCTATCCCTCCCAGATCCGGAGTCTAGGATCCCGGAGAGCTTGGCGTATTCCGCGATCAACTTCTCATCGACCGATATACCGGCGCTCGAGAATATCTTCCCCAGCAAATCGCCGTATATGGCGTGAAAGCCGCTCGGGCTCCCTTGGGAGAGCCAAGACCAGCGCTCGATTCCGTAGCCCGTATCGACCGTGAGTATCGGTATCCTCTCCAAGGCCCCGTCGACCATCTTGTATTGCATGAAGACGAGCGTCGAGATCTCCAACCCCTTAACGCAAGCCTCCAGATCAGGCCCGGCGTTTCCGCCCCCGCTCCAAAACCCCTCCTTGTAAACCACCAACTCGGGCTTTACGCCGATGCGCTCCGTTAGGAACGCGTGATGCAGCTCGACGGTTTCATCCATCCAATAGATCATCTTCCCGGGATTGTTGAAGGCGTGATGGCCGCCCATCTCGAATATCGTCAAATGCCTCCCGGCCGTTCGCCCCACCTTCTCTATGTCCGTGAACCTAGCGCAGGGTTGGCATATGACGAGGGGGTTCGCTGGGGGAGGTATTATCCCCTCGGTGACGTAGGGCTGGAAATCGTATATCGAGGCCCCGACCAGGTAAACGTCGTCCCTCCAGCGCGCGACTATCGGATAGGGCTTGATGGGGGTATGGCCCATTTCGCTGAAGAATGAGAGGAATTTCCGCCTCGTTCCGCCAACGTCCAGCCTGAGGTGTGTGGGGGGATTGGATATGAACCCGTACTCCTCGCAGGGGGAATCCCCGCAGGTTTCCCTATCCGGATCAAGCGTCCAGAAGAAGCTGCCGCACTTCCTGCACTCCTTCCTTACGAAGCCCCTCTCCCTGAAGAAGCCTAGGGCGATGCCTTCCCGGTCAATCCCCAACGGCGCGCCTCCGCCGGAAGGGGGAGCTCCAGCGCTCACCCGAAGAGGGCGCTAAGGCCCTCGAGGGCCTCCTTCTTCTCCTCTTCTTTCTCCTTCTCCTTTGCCGCTTCCTTGGGGGCTTGGGCTTGCGGAGCCGGCGCCGCAACCGCCGCCGGGGCCACAGCGACCGGGGCCGCCTTCAGCGCCTCGTCTATGTTTATCTCGGAGAGCGCGGAAACGAGCGCCTTGACCCTAGCCTCCTCCACCTCTATCCCGGCAGCGCTGATGACCTTCTTTATGTTCTCCTCCGTTATTTGTTGCTTCGCCGAATGGAGCAGCAAGGCCGCATAAACGTACTTCAGCGATCCGCACCTCCCACTTACCCGAACATCTGCGAGCGGACTAGCGGCTCAGGAAGGTGCCTATTAAGTCTTCCCCTCCAGCAGTGCCCCCAAGGAGGATGCGGCCGAATGGGCCCTTTGGAGGATGGCCCCGATCATCTCCGGTGTGGCTGGATATTCGGATTCGATGGCCAAGGCCATCGCCTCGGAATGGGCCTTCGAAAGTATGAGCATTGCCGTTTCCGGAGTCAAATATGCAGCGTTGACGGCTAGGTTCATGGCCTCCTCCCGCGCCTTCAGGAGATCGGCCCTCAGGGCCTCCACATCGAACTCCAAGTCCTCCTTTGCGAAGATCAAGCCACCCTCATAGGCCGCGATCAGAGTCAGGCCCGCCTCTATGGGCTTCAATCCCAGCCTGGAGAGGAGGGAAGCCAGCCGATCGGAGATCACATCGCCCTGCTTCGCGACCACCGTATCCTTGACCACATGTATGCTGCCCGCCTCTATCTTGGTCGGCACCTTTAGGGCGCTGAACTCGCTTATGGCGGGCCCGGGCGGGATCCCCGTATTGCCCGCCGGTATGACTATGTCGTTTGTGGCCACATCCCCGCCCTTCGCCCTGATCTTCACCTTGTTCCTGCGCAGGAACAGCGCCAAGGAGAAGGGATCCTCATTGGAGAAGAGGAACGCCA
>JAWCOP010000013.1:2909-11701 GCA_038847005.1 Bathyarchaeia archaeon
GAGCTTCTTCCTGATCTCTTGGATCTGGCTCGACCTAACGTTCCGCAGATCGGCCACCGCAACGACCCTATATTCCCGAAGGGCCTTGGCCAACCTCTCGAATATGGCGGCCTTCCTCCTCGGGATCCTCCTTTGGACCACAACGGATTGCAATCAGGCCACCTTCATGCTCGGTCCCATCGTGAGCTTCAGCCGCACGGACTCGATGTTCTTGGCCCCCTTTTGAAGGCTTTCCTCCAATGCCCCGAGCACGGCCTTGGCGTTCTCCTCGACCCGCTTGGGATCCATGTCCTCCGTCCCGATGCTGCATTGGACGAGCGGCTGATCCTTGACGCGTATCCGAACCATCCTCCGGTGCCTAGCCAACGCATCCTCCAAGGAGGCGTTCGGCGGGATGGGGGTGGGCATCTTGCCCCTCGGCCCTAGGACCGGGCCCAAGATCTTCCCAACGAGCGGCATGAGCGGGGCCTCCGCTATGAAGAAATCGTATTCCTCGGCCAGCTTCTTGGCGGCCTTCTTATCCCCAGCCAGCCTCTCGAGCTCCTCTCTGGCCATCGCTAAGTCCGCGCCCGCGGCCCTCGCCCTTAGGGCGAAATCCCCCCCGCCGATGGCGCATATCTTCACGGCCTTCTTCGGGGGGTTGGGCAATTCTACCGCCTTGTTTATCCTGCTCTCCGGGCTCTTGAGGTTTATATCCCTCAATTTTACGATCAACTCGACCGATTGGGTGAAGTTCCTCTTAGGGGTCGCCTCCTTGGCCTTGAGGAAAGCTCCTGCCAAATCTAGGGCGCGGAGGGACAAGGCAACCACGCTTTTTTGGCTTTAGCGCAATCCGATCGTAAAATAAAAGGATTTGCCCAGCGAAAGCGGATCGCTCGATCGGTTAAGTGATCCCTTTTTAAGTACAATACTGGATCCCTTGCCAAAAAGGGGTGTCGGCGGGCTTGCTGGAGCTCACCGCCGCCTATGGCCACTTGGGCGCATTCCTAATTTCCCTATTGGTCAACTTGATCCCCTTCGCATCGCCCTCGAACGCCGTATTGGCCGGTGCGTTCGCCGCCCTCCTGCCCGATCATCCCAAATGGTCCATGGGCATCTGGGTGGCCTTGGGGGCAACGATCGCGAAAGCGGCCCATTTTTACCTAAGCGGCTTGGGGGGAGCCCTGCTCGAGAGCAAGGGCTTGGGGAAGCGCATTGGTAAGGAGCTGAACAAATGGGGGGCCCTGCTGGCCTTCCTCGTGGCGGCCACGCCGATCCCGGACGACCCCATAGTGATCCCCTTGGGAGCGTCGGGCTATAGCGCTTGGAGGTTCTTGGCGAGCTATTTCTTGGGTAAGGCGCTCATTTGCATCGCCGGGGCTTACGTTGGGGGGTATGCGATCCTCGGGATATCCGACCTCCTCGGCGATGCTCGATTGGCGATAGCATCCCTAGTGGCGTCCCTTTTGATCCTCTCGGCCCTATTGAAGCTCGATATCTCCAAGCTCCTATCCAGGGCCCTAGGATTGCATGGGGAGGACGGATCCGGGGGCCGATCCTAGGCGTCAGCCGGGCGTCCCCCAAGCATCTATCTTGCTCCAAATCTCCCTCGTGAGCTCCCGCCAGTTCGCCATGGCCATTTTGTAAAGCTTTGAGTTTTGTATGGCTATTCCCCCAAGGTTTGCGAGAATCGATAGAAATTCCCTGTCATTTTCATCAAAATCCCTCGGCTCCTTGGAATAGACCTTCAGGGCTCCCGCCACCCTCCCCTTTATGAATAGGGGCGCGGCCAATATCCCCCTCATCCCCCAAGCCCTCACCTCCTCGAGGTCCTTCGCCCGGGGGTCCGAGCTCGCATCGAATATCGCCACCACTTCGCCGCTCAAGAGTTCCGGGAGCTCCCTCGAAATCGGCATCGACTTCGCCAAGCCCCTATCGCCGAACCCATATGCGAACGCGAGCTCCAATTCGCCGCCCCCCTCGTTCAAGAGCCAAAGCGCGCTCCCCTGAGCGCCCAAGCCGCTCGCGGCGGCCCTCGCCACCCTCTCGAATACCTCTTCCGGCTTCAAGCTCGACGTGATCTTCTTCGATATTTCCAATAACGTGGACATGTTCTCCATCCGCCTCCTGAGCGATTCCCCCATCCTAGCGTTCTCTATGGCTATGGCTCCCAAATTCGCGAGGGCCGTGAGGAACGTTAGTTCGCTTTTCGAGAACTTATGATGTTCGGAGGAGAAGACCCGCAGGGATCCAAGGTATTTATCCCTAGCGATGAGGGGCACCGCTGCCATGGATCTGAGCCCTTCCCTAATGGCCTCCTCTGGGTATTGGAGCCTCTCATCCCTCCCTATGTCCTCGACGATTATGGGCTCCCCCCTCAGGGCCCTTTCATCGTATAAGCTCCTCTTGAACTCCACTGGGCCCTTCCTCAGATAGGCATCGCTTAGCCCATAGGCGGCCGCCAATTCGAGCACCTCCCCCCTTTTATCCAATAGCCTTATGGTGCAGGCCTTCAGGCCCAAGCCGTCGGCCGCGCTCTTGGCTATGAGGTTCAGAACCGCTGGTAGGTTGCCCGCGGAGCCCAAGGCCTTAGCTATTTCATGGAGCATCCAACAATATTCGAGATCTGTTTTGGACAACGATAAACACCATTAAGCCCATGTCCAACTGGCGCCTTGGTAATAAAACCTTTATGGGGTTGGGGGCGGGGCATGCCCCGATCCCCTTTTAGGGGCTCGTGACCAAGCTTCGATGAGCACGCGGCGAATCCCAAGGGGCCCTATATATGATCTTTTAGGATCCGTTCGAGATTGGGCATTGGCAATCCGCGAGGCCTCCTGCCGCCCAATACCCTCTCCTCAAACGTGGGCCTCTCGGCCCTGTAAAAGATGCCTATCGGGATCCGCTCGGCCCCGCCTCCATAATCCCACTCCCGCGCCCTATCCATGGCCTCCTCCCAGTTGCTCGAGTCATGGCCTCTTTCCTGCAAATCGTAGACCCTTTTGGAGAAGAAATCCCAGGTATCTCGAAAGGTCACGCAGGGTTGAAGGACGTCGACTATGGAAAATCCCCTATGGGATATCGCCTCCCGGATCATCGACCTCAGGTGCTGTAGGTTCCCGGGGAACGCCCTCGCCACGAAGGTAGCGCCGCTCGAGAGCATCAGGGCGATCGGATTAATGGGGTCCTCTGGGGAACCCCTCGGCGTGGATTTGCCTGGGAAGCCGGGGGGCGATGTGGGCGTGAACTGCCCGGTGGTTAAGCCATAAACCCCGTTATCATGTATTATCATCGATATGCCCACGTTCCTCTTCGCGGCGAATACCAAATGCTCCAAGCCCTCCCCATAGGCATCGCCATCCCCGGCGAAGCCCACGACCGTCAGCTCCGGATTCGCGAGCTTCACCCCGGTGGCCGGGGCGACCACCCTGCCATGGAGGGAGTAAAAGGAGTTGACCCTCAGGTAATCGCTCATCTTCGCATGGCATCCTATCCCGGATAGCACGACGAGGTTCTCGATCCTGAGTTTGCCCTCCTCCATGAGCTCTACAAAGGCCTGCCTCGCGGCGAGCTCTATGGCGAAGTTCCCGCAACCTGGGCACCAAGTATTCTTGGCATAGGTCTTGAGATCCGATGCCCTCATCCCAACAACCCCCTGATCTTTCTCTCGAGCTCGTCGGCGGCGAAGGGCCTCCCATCGTACTTGAGGACGATCTCATCGACTTGAATCCCATGGCATCGGAGCCACCCGCAGAACTGCCCCATCGAGTTCCCCTCGATCCCCACGACCCTCTCGGCGCCCTCCAAGCGCCCCTCGAGCTCCCGCCTGGGGAGGGGCATTAGGCAAAGGGGCTGGATGGCCCTTGCCCCGATCCTCTCGGCGACCTCCACAGCGGCCCCCTTGGTCGATCCCCAGAAAAGGAAGGCTATCTTGCCATCGGGATCGCCTTCAACGCTCACCATCCCCTTTCTGTTAACGTATTCCTCAAGCGCCCTCGCCTTCCTGAGCCGCTTCTCTTGGGCCTTGGCGATCAGGCCAGCGTCTTCCGTCGTAATCCCGAACTCGTCGTGCTCGTAGCTATTCGCCTTGACCACGGCGCCCCCTCCCGGGAAGGCTAGGGGCGATATGCCATCCTCCGTTTGGGCATATCTCCCATACTCGCCCGTTCCATCCCATAGCTTCGGGGGCTCTTCCGCCGCGCGGGATGCCTCCAAATCGAAGGAGAAGGTGCTCTCGCTAAGGTGCTTATCGCTCAGGATTATCACGGGGATCTGGAACCCCCAAGCGAGGTTCATCGCCTCAACCGCCAGATTGAAGGCCTCCTCGGCGTCCCCGGGAGCGAGGACGGCGCGGGGGAACTCCCCGTGGCCCGCGAACATCGCGAAGAACAGGTTCCCCTGCTTCGTATAGGTTGGGGCCCCGGTCGCCGGATCCAGCCTCTGGCCCAGCACTATGACTGTCGGGATCTCGGCCTGCCCGGCTAGGCTGATGTGCTCCACCATCAACGAGAAGCCGCCGCCGGACGTCCCAACGGCGGATCTGACCCCAGCGTAGGCGGCCCCCTGCGCGATCCCTATGACCGCGATCTCCGACTCTGGGTGGATCGCTATCGCTCCCAATTCATCCTCATGGGCCGCTATGTAATGGAGGAGGCTCGAGGTGGGCGTCATGGGATAGGCAACATATAACTTCATGCCGCCCCTCGCGAGCCCCAGCGCCAAGGCCTCGTTGCCCGTGAGGAGGGGCCTCGGCCCGCCGGGTACGCGCTCTACCCTGCGGCCCTTGGCGACCCAATGGCTCCCGCTCGCGATCCCATATCCCTCCCTCGCGGCCTCTAGGTTCTCCTCAACCCTCTTGACCATGGTGGCCTTTATGACGTCCTCGACGACCTCCAAGCCGATCCCAAGCGCGGCGGCGAGCGCCCCGAGCGCGATAGTATTCCTCAGGATCGCTGGGAGCCCCCGCCGCTTTACAATACCGCTCATTGGTATCCCCAAGCCCTCGGCCTTCGCCATATCGGAATCGAATATGACCATTGAACCTTCTCTGAGCCTCCAGGAGTGCCTATCCAATGCCTCTTGGTTCAATGCCACGAGGACGTCTATCCCGTCCCTGTGGGAGGAGATCCTCTCGCTCGATGCCCTGACTATGGCGAAGTTGTGCCCTCCCCTTATCAAGGAGGGATAGTCCTCATAGACGAAGATCCAATAGCCGAGCCTATTGAAGACCCTCGCGACCGAGTTCCCGGCCTGCTTTATCCCATCGCCCGCTTGGCCGCCGATCAGGATCGAAAATTCTCCCATATTAATAATGGCGTTATAGAAAAATATAAACATTTCTGAGTTTTAGGAGGTCGAGGCCCAACTCCCCAAATGGCGGGTCCCGAATATACTTCGTTGGCTTGGCGGCGCTTATCAAAGCCAGATGAAGGGCCTCCTGCTCTTGGCGCCCCTCCCGACTATTGGGATCCCCTCGCCGCATTTCGGGCATTCATTGCCCGGAGCTATTTTATACTCAACGACGTCGAAGACGAAGCGCTTTATCAAAAGCTCCCCGCAATTATGGCAATAGGTATTCTCCAGCTCATGCCCCGGTACGTTCCCTATGTAAACGTAGTTCAGCCCCTCCCCCTTCCCGATCTCATGGGCCCTCTCCAGCGTTTCGACGGGCGTCCTCCCGCCGTAAAGCCCGATCTCGAGGGCCCTATAGGCCGGGTAATACTGGGTGAGGTGCCATGGGGTATTTTCCCCGAGATCCCTTCGGATCCTTTTGGCGATGCCCCGCAGGCATTCCTCGTCGTCGTTCACGCCCGGGATCACCAAGGTGGTTATCTCGATGTGGATGCCCAGCCTCCTCGCCTCAACGCAATTCCTCCAAACCCTTTCGACGTCCGCCCCGCAATATCTCCCAACGGCCCCCCCATCCCCCTTTATGTCGACGTTCATCGCATCCAGCCCATGCTCCCTCAATAGCCTAAGGGCCTCGAGGCTCATGTAGCCGTTCGTGACATAGGTATTATAGTAGCCCTCCCTCTTGGCGAGGTCGAAGACGTCCAAGGAATATTCGAAGAGCAGGGTTGGCTCGTTGAAGGAGATGCTCGTCCCTTGGCACCTTTCCTCCCCGACGGCCCTGATGAATGCCCGCGGGGAGAGGTAGTTGCCCCTCCCCACGTCCGGGGGAACCTTGCTGATGTCGTAGTTTTGGCACCAAGGGCAGGTGAAGTTGCAGGACCAGCTTCCGACCGTGAGGGCGTAGCTCCCCGGCCAGAAATGGAAGAAGGGCTTCTTCTCGATGGGGTTCGCGCTGATGGAAGATATGTCGCCATATTCCAATGTGTAAAGCCTCCCGCCAATATTTTTCCTAGTTTTGCAGAAGCCGAGCTGGCCCGGCTCGATTTCGCAAAACCTTTCGCACGTGCGGCATCGGACCCCTCCGTTGAGCCTTTCGTATAACAAAGCCTCCCTGACGCATGGATTCGGGAGCGCTCCGCTCATGGCATGATCATTACCGCTCGGGGGATTGATAAACATAGGCGCCATAAGCTGGGCGTCCCCATCCCGCTATGCGCCATCGAGGAGATGGCGGCCTTTTGGAATCGATCGGCCCGATCGATCCCAAAGGCCCCCGCAGTGGATCGCCCGAATCAATATCCATTCGATAACGTAATCTATTTAAAAATCAAGACAGAAATGGGAAGGCGGCTTGACCGATAAGCGAAAGCTCGCTAAGACCGCCTTACTGGCGATGATGGCGACGGCGCTGGCGCTATTGTTTTGTACGCCGATCCCTTATAACACATATGAGCCATTGATCCTCGGCTGGATGCCTTACTGGATCTTCTATTGGGTAGTGTTATGGCTGGTGGCCCAAGCGGCCTTCGCCATTTACTTGAACCTCTTTTACGAATAGGGGGAATCCAGAATGGAGGAGATGGCCTTTCGCATGCTCATAGTCGTCTCATGGGCATTGGCCTTGCTGCTGATAGGCTTTTACGCCTATAGGCGGGGATTGCCAAATCCGGAGGATTACTTCGTCGCTGGCAGATCCCTCGGATTTACCATAGCCTCCCTCTCCTTAATGGCGACCGTCCTGAGCGCTTTCGCATTCCTCGGGCTCCAGGGCTTCGCCTATTGGCATGGGTTGGGTGTTGTAGCTATCGGGAGCATAAACTTGGTTTACCCCATGACCTATGTATTCATAGGTAGGAAGTTCTGGGAGCTTGGGAAGAGGTATGGCTACATCACGCCGGCCGATCTCATGAGGCACAGATACGGCAGGATGGCCGGAGCCCTGACGGCCCTAATCGGCCTGCTTTGCGCCTATCCGCTGATGGTCGTGCAAATGGCCGGCGTTGGGATCATATTCAATGCCCTAACCGAGGGGGCCGTTCCGCCGATCGCGGGCGTCATATTCCTCATGGCGCTGATGGCGATATACGTGGCGCTCGGTGGGTTGCGGGGCGCGGCTTGGACGAACTTCATACAGGGCATCATGATAGTGAGCCTGTTGGCCTTGGCATCATACGAGCTATTGAATCGCTTCGGCGGGATGGCAAACATATATTCCCAAATATCGTCGAAATTCCCCCAATTGCTATCCCTGCCCGGGCCCCACGGGTTCTGGACGCATCAGCAGATCATCTCCTGGGCGATAATATACGGCATGGGGATAATAATGACCCCGACCGTATGGATGAGCATGTACTCCATGAGGAGCCCGAAAGATTTGAAAAGGACCTCGCTGGCTTGGATTTTAATAATGCCCTTCTGGCACCTCTTCTTCCTCTGCACCATAGGGATCGTCGGAAGGCTGGCCTTCCCGGATTTAACGGAGCGCCAAGCCGATAGCATCCTCCCCCTATTGGCCGCGAAGCTCATGCCTCATCTATGCGGCCCTTTGCTGGCCGGCGCGGTCGCGGCCGCGGTATCGACGGCCCAATTCCTATTGATCGCCAGCAGCGCCATTGTGACGAACGACCTCCTGAAGCCCATCCTGCGCATTCCCGAGAGGAAGGCCGTAGCGCTCGGCAGGGCCATAGTAGCGCTTTTGGCGATCTCCGCGATACCCTTGGCGATAAGCCCGCCCGGGCTCTTGGTGGATTTGGGCTCGATGGCTTATTCGATGGCGGCATTGCTCTTCGTTCCGGTCGTCGCTGGGCTCTATTGGAGGAGGGCGAATGGGGTTGGAGCTAGCGCCGGATTGATGGTCGGCGTCGCTACGCTGTTATGGCTCTATTATGGCCCGAGGCCCTATGGCGGGTTTGGGGTATGGGGCGCTTGGCTCGGCTTCCCGGCGGCCTTTTGGTCAACGGCCTTTTGCTCCCTCTTCATATTCTTCGGCGCCCTCCTAGGTCCGCGGACTCAATGAGATGGGGCAGCCCCTCGGACAGGGGCCCGCCTCCCGGTCGTAGCCACAATCGGGGCCCTCTTCTTCATATCTCACCAGCGACCGACATCATTGTACAGCGGCGATCACGACGACCGCGATCCCCCATGGCTACTGCTATGGCATCCGCTCTTTCGACTCTTTCGGCTTTCAGGGCTGGGTCGCGCATTTCGCATGCCCCCGGAAGATTCGGGAGCGCTACCAATAGGAAAATGGCCAAGGGCTCAATTTAATAGCCGACCTGCCCTCTCGGGATCCATCTCCCCATAAGGCATTGGAAAATCGCGCCGGCCTCCATCGCATTCTCAACGCTGTGATTATAACGCCGTTGACCCCCCCTATAGGGGGGAGGGGTCCGCGAAGGGGCCCTTTTGAAATCTTGATTAAAATCAAATTAAATCAAATAAATCAAATTCGAGCCTAAATG
>JAWCOP010000014.1:0-2109 GCA_038847005.1 Bathyarchaeia archaeon
CTTCCACTTCTTGAGGAAGCTCAAATCCTCTTCCTCCTTCCTGAGCTCGTCCGGGAGCATATGCGGTATGCCCTCGATTATGGGATAATACCTCATGCAGGCCCTGCAGGTTATCAGGCCCTCCTCGATCTCCTCCCCCTCCTCGAATACGGATAATTCGAGATCCGGGTTCTTGCAAATGGGGCATGCGAGGTAATCCATTAGCCTCCTCTTCAACTCCCGATCCCCGATTCCCTTCCTCGCCCTAGCCGGATATTAAAATGATGAAGCGGCCCGCGGCGCTCACTTGGACCAGATCCCCCTCCCCACGCCCCTATAAACGAACCCGGCCCTCTCGGCCTCCGCCGGATCGATTATATGGGCGCAATCCACCAAGCAGGGGGATTTCGCCATGCTCGACGCCAAGCCCCTGAGATCGAGGGCCTTGAACTCATCGTGCGGCACCGTTATGATCGCGCAATGGGCCCCCGAGACCGTTTGGAGCAGGGTCGGCTCGGAGCCGAGGCCCATCTTCGAGAGCTCCGCCCTTGAGAAATTGGGATCGTAGGCCTTGAGGGTGGCCCCCCTCCTCGATAGGATCTTGGCAAGCTCCAAGGAGGGGGAGAGCCTCGCCTCCTTCACGTTCGCCCTGAACGCCACCCCGAGGATGCAAACCCTGGCCCTCCTGAGGGGCCTCCCGCTGGCCCTGAGGGCATCGGCGCAAAGCCTAACGACGTGCCTCGGCATATCCTCGTTCAAATGCCTCGACTCCATTATCAGCTTCAAGGCGACGCCGTGCTCGCTCGCTGATGAGGCCAATAGATAGGGATAAACGGGGAGGCAATGCCCCCCGACTCCCGCGCCGGGGATATGGAGATGGGAATAGGGCTGGGTGTTCGCCGCCCTCATCGCCTCCATATAATCGATCCCAAGCCTCTCGCTCAGGATCGCCAGCTCGTTCGCGAGGGCTATGTTCACGTCCCTATAAACGGCCTCGAAGAGCTTAGTGGCCTCCGCGGTCCTTATGTCCCTCACCTTGATTACCCCTCCCTTCGTCATGACCTCCTTTATCGCGGCGGCCGCCTCGAGGCTTTTGGCATCGATGCCGCCGACCACCCTCGGATATGTTTGGAGGTCCTGCAGCGCCCTCCCGGCCATGGCCCTTATCGGGCTATGGGCCAGCCCGTAATCCCTCCCCGCCTTTAGGCCCGATGCCTTTTCGATGGTCCCGCCGACTACCCCCTCGGTCACCCCGGGGCCGCAGGTGCTCTCCAATATCACCAACGATCCCGCCCCCATCCCCTCGGCGATCTCCTTCGATGACTTCTCCACGGCCTTATAATCCGCCCTCCCATCCCTCCCAATGGCCGTTGGCACTATTATGATGAACGCGTCGCTCTCGGCCGCGGCCGCGGTTATATCCGATGTGACTTTGAGCCTCCCGCCCTTGATCAACCTCTCCAAAAGCTGCTTGAGCCCCGGCTCGTGGATCGCGGGCTCCCCATTCGAGATGGACCGAACGACCTCCTCATCGGAGTCGATCCCTATGACCTTGGCGCCCCTATCGGCGAGTATGCAGGCCGTCGGAAGGCCCATCCACCCCAAGCCCACGACGGCTATGCGCAATCCCCCGGAGGCTATGGCGCTTTTTATCTCCTCCGGGGCCATCCCCATCAGGTTGCTCAAGTCCCCCCTCAGCCCGCCCGGATCGGCCGGGCGTTGGGAAAGCTCCGCGATATCCATTAAAGGCTTTCCGAGGGCGCGGGATCGATGCGCCTCCGTTATGGGTTTTGTAGAGCCGGGCGTTTTGGCAATTGAAGCCTCGGGAGCCTCCGGGCGGAGCCGGGGGCCGCCCAGAGCAGAATAGGATTGTGCGTAGTGGGCGATCAATTTTCCGGCGTGGAGCTCGAGCCGGCAATGGGCGGTTTTAAATAAAGGGGCGGATCGCAGATCTCGCGATCGCCGGTGGGCCGGGTTGCGGGTGTGGCTCGATATACTAACGCCGAAGCAGGCGAACATGCTCGGCCTCCTAGCCGATAGGCTCTCGGGCGCGGGCGCCGAGGTCGGGATCACGGCGAGGCGTTATCGGGAGCTGACCCAATTGCTGAGGATCAGGGGGATCAAGGCCAA
>JAWCOP010000014.1:2119-11124 GCA_038847005.1 Bathyarchaeia archaeon
GCGAGCGCCGAGAGGACCCTATCCCTCGCCAAGTTCGCCAAGCGCTTCGCGCCCGATTTGGCCGTTTCGTTCTCATCGCCCGAATGCGCGAGGGTCGCGTTCGGCTTGGGCATAGGGCATTATTGCATCAGCGATTCCCCCCATGCGGTCGCCGTTTCGAAGCTCACGATACCGATCTCGGAGAGGCTCTTCTCGCCCAAGGTCATCCCAAAGGCGGCTTGGGAGCGATATGGCATATCCCGGGGTTCCATCATCCAATACGATGCGATCGACCCGGCGGCTTGGATAAGGGCCCGCTCGCCCAAGCTGGCCCCGGAGGACGGCCTCGTGGTCTTCAGGCCGGAGGAGGCGAGGGCCTCGTATTTGCTGAGGGGTGGGAGCGATCTCGGCTTCCTCAAGGAGTTCCTGAGGCGCCTATTCGAGCTCGATGCGGGGGCCAAGGTCCTAGTCGCCCCTAGGTACGATCCGGCTGAGTTCTTGGGCTTGGGGAGGGCCTTCCGAAACGTTTCCATCCTAAGGTCCGTTGTGGATGGAATGGAGCTCCTGCGCCGGGCCTCCGCATTCGTCGGAAGGGGCGGAACGATGACCGCCGAGGCGGCCCTGATGGGGATCCCAACTATCTCCTGCTATCCCTCGGCCCCCACGTTCGTCGAAAGGTACTTGATCAGGGTCGGGCTCGTGAGGAGGATCTCGGACCCTAAAAGGGCGGCCGAGGCCGCGGCGAAGGCATTGAGGGACCCCTCCCATAGGGCCAAGATCGGCGGGCTCGCCTCCGAGCTCCTTTCGAAAATGGAGGACCCGATAGAGGTAATAGCGAGGGGGATCCTAGGCCGCTGAGCCCCGCCGCCGGACCCTCCTCCAAAAGTACAGCTCCGTCGCCCCCTTCCAAAAGTAAAGCCAAGCTAGGATGGAGGCGATCCCGACCGCGATCTTCGCCGCGTTGGCGGCCGCGAGCCAGATTAGGCCCTCCTTGGGGCTCGGGATGGGCACGACTACTATTAACAACAGGTATAGCTCGGCCATGAGGAGGCCCCATACGGATACCATTATCAGGGCTATTTCCAAGACCCTCCTCATCGCCCCTCACCTGGGGATCAGGGCCGCGAAGGTCAGGATCGCCAAGGCGGAGGATATGGCCGTCAGGGCCACCATGGCCTTGACGATCCCATCCTCCCCAAGGGGCCCATCGGCGAGTATGACCCTCGCGAGCGTTATCGGGGCGGCCTCGTCCAAGGTGGCGGCCAATCTCCCATCGGCCTCCAGCCTCACCGGCCTCAGCTTCGCCTGCCTTCGTTCGTAAAGGCCTCCCATCGAGGAAAGCCCATAGAAGGCGTTCATTATATGGGGCATCATGGCGACGGCCGTCGGGACCTCTATCCCGCCGATTATGGCCAAGGCCCCGATCGAGGCGCCGACGCATAGATCCCCCACGTCGCCTATGAAGACCTTGGCCGGATATCGGTTGAAGCGATGGAGGGCCAATAGGGAGCCCAAGAGGGCGAGCGGGAGGGGGACGAGGCCCCATTTGCCCGAGAGGGATAGGAGCAGGGCCATGATGGCCAAGATTATGCTGCAGGTCCCCGTCATGCTCCCGTTGAATACGTCCATCATGTTCACGGCATTGGCCGTGACGGATATGCCCAAGGGTATGGCCAACGGATAAACCAGCGTCAACCTCGCCCTCCCCATGAATGGGATGGATGGGAATGGCGAATAGGCCCTCAGGGCCAATATCGGGATCCCGGCCAAGGCCAGCAGCCAGGGCTTCAGCCTAGGACCCATGGGCTTCAGATCGTCCCTCGCCCCCACGAGGGCCGAGATCAGGGCCGCCCCGAGGAGGGCCAAGGCCGAGCCCGCCGCTTGGGGACCCGAGAAGGGGATAAGGGCCATTATACAGATCGCCATCGATATCGGAACGGCCAACCCGCACATCTCCGGCAGCGGCGGCCTCCCGGGCTTATGCACGTCCTCCCCAACGATCCCCCTTTCGCGGAGGGCCTTGGAGAGGGGCGGCAATAGGGCATTTGTGGATAGGAAGCCCAGCGCGAATAGGGCCGACGCCGCCAGCGTTGCCGAGGTTGGATCCAATGCCCCTCACCTAGCCCTGCCCAGCCGATCTAGGCCCTTAGAACACGGTGGCCGGGCCCGAGACATTGGCGTCTATCTCCTTGAAATGGCATACCACGGCCCCGTTCGATACGGCGACGCCATCGTTGATTTGGACCATATCGCCCAAGACGCACCCCGGCCCTATCCTGACGCCCCTCCCGATCCTGCAACCCTCCCCTATGATCGATGCCTCGATAACGGATCCCTCCCCGACTTCGACCCCCTCGAACAATATCGATTCCTTGACTTGAGCGCGCCTCGCCAAGACGGAACCCTCCCCTATCGAGGCGTAGGGGCCCACCCGAGCCCCCTCGCCGATCTTGGCCTCATCGCTCACGAAGGAGGGGGGCTCGATCGCGGCGTTCGGCGGGGGCGCGAGGGCGTGGAGGCGATATCGCCTCGGGTTTCTGAAGACCCTCTCCAAATAGACCCTATTCGCCCTGATATAATCATCGAATTTCCCTATGTCCAGCCAAAGGCCCTCGTAGCGATACCCGAATAGCCTCCCCGCCTCGGCCAGCTTGGGGAATATCTCGCGCTCCAAGCTGACCTTCCTCCCATCCGGTATCAGATCGAATACCTCCGGCTCGAGGATATACATGCCCGCGTTTATCAGCCTGCTCGGCTCATGCCCGGGCTTGGGCTTCTCAACGAACCTCTTGATCCTCATCCCTTCCCCGAGCTCCACCGCCCCGAATCGGCTGGCGTCCTCGACCTCGTGGAGGGCTATGGTGGCCGCGGCCCCTTTCCCCATATGGAACTCGAGCATATCGGCCACCGAGAGCTCGTTCATTATATCTCCATTCAGGACCAAGAACGGGCCATGCCCCTCCAAGAGGCCCTTGGCGTATTTTATCGGCCCCGCCGTCCCGAGGGGATGGGGCTCCTTGGAATACTTGATCCTCATATCCCCGTGCCTCGACCCGAACCTGAGCTTTATCCGATCCTCCAAATAGTTGACCGCCAAAACGGCCGCCTCGATCCCCTGCGCCGAGAGCCCATCGAGGAGCCATTCCAGCATCGGCTTCCCGGCGACCGGGAATAGGGCCTTCGGCCTGGTGCAGCTCAGCGGCCTGAGCCTAGTGGCGTAGCCCCCGGCCAATATCAAAGCCCTCAAGCCCTCATTCACCAATGGCGCGCCCTTTGAGGGCTTATTTGGGGCCGCCAAGGATTTTAAACCCTTTCACGCATCGTTCCATGGGCCCTTGAAGGGCGTTTATACGCTGTTGATAGGGATCCGAAGTCGGATCGATGTTGAGGTTGGAAAGCTGGGCCGATTCGAGTTCGAGCCGGGTGAATACGCCTATACGGGATCCGCCATGGGGGCCGGCGCGGCCTCGCTCGAGGGGAGGATCCGGAGGCACTTGGGCTATAGGGCGAGGAAGTTCTGGCATATAGACCACCTCCTAGACTCGGGCGGGGCGAGGGTGATCTGCATAGTTTACGCGGAAGCGGGCTCCAGGGCGGAGTGCGCGGTGAACGAGGCCATAAGGGAATCAATGGGCGGATGGGCGCCCGTGCGCAAGTTCGGCTCCTCGGATTGCGGATGCGAGAGCCATCTGCTGAGGGTTGACGGGCAAAGGCCCGGGAACTTGGAGGGCGTTAGGGAGGCCTATTCGCTATTGGGGCTTAGGCCCATATGCCTCAAAGGGGCCCGGCTTCGCCCCACCTCTTCTCGAACGCGTCGGAGAATATCCTTATGAGGCCCGCGTTCCTTGTATAATGGGGCTTATAATAGATCGGCCTCTCCCCCTCCTTCTTCCTCGCCCATATCAGGAATACGAGCTCCGAGCCATCGACGAGGGTCCCCCTTATGGGATAACCGGATTCCTTTAGGAGCCTGACCTCGGCCCCGAAGCTCTTAAGCTCATCGGCTCTCCTCTTAGATCCTTGATCGGAGGCGAGCATCAAGATCCTAACCCTGACCTTCCTCTCCAAGGCCTCGAGGAGCCCCTCCCTCACCTTATCGTACCAGCCGAAGGTTTCGGCGAAGATCAATATGCGCTCCTTGGAGCCCGCTATGATCCTCGCGGTTTGGAGCTCCATCTCCGCGAGGTCCTCGAGCGGGACCACTATCTCCTCCGCCCTGACCCCCATCCTGACCTCCCAGAAAAGGGGGTCGAGCCTCCGGTGGAGCTCCCTAGCCTTTTTGCTATAATCGGCGAAGATCGCTTCGCACTCGGATCGCTTCTCCTCTATCAGCTTGGATATGAATTGGCTGGGATTCTCGATCTGGAGCCTATTGCTCAAGACCCTAACGGCCCCCTTGTCCACGAGCCCCTTCACGGCCTCTTGGATGCTCTCCGGATGGGAGTCGAGGATCTTCTCCAAGGGGATCCCCTCCGGCCTCATGAAAGCGCTCATGTAGAGCTCGGCCTCCGCCTCGGTGAGGCCCAAGGCCATGAGGAGGCCGACCTCCTCCCTGCCGTGGCTCCCGCCCTCCAACCCGATCCGCCGAGGTTGCCTTTTTCGGCCATCGATTATAAAAGCCATTCAGGGAGGGCCGATCTTGGGAAATCCCGCAACTAATGGAAAATCGTCGTAAAATCGCCCGATGCCCTTGGGCCCCCCCTCATCCGCGGGAATGGCCCTTGTCATGAATGAGGAGCGCAAGCCCTCAAATGGCCGATTCGAGGCCTTTATATCTCGACGCCGAGCCCCCTTAAATCCGCCTTCAGCCGCTCCAGATCCTTGAACTGGATCGTCTTGATCCCGAAGGATTTGGCTATGTCCAAGAACTCCCGCTTATCATCGATGAACGCGCACTCCTCGGGCCTGCATCCGATCCTCCTCAAGAGGGCCTCGTAGAACTCCCTTTCGTCCTTATGGAATCCGACCTCGAAGGATAGCACGAGGTCGTCGAACTCCCCCCGCAACCCATACCTCTTATCCAAGTACTCGAACCTCTCCCTGACGTTCCCGGAGAAGGCTATGACCCTATACCTCTTCCTCAGTTCTCGGACGAGCTCCCTCATGCCCTCGATGGGCTCGTAGGAGGAGTGCCATATCTCCTTCAATTCTGGCACCAGCTTCGGATCTATGCCAAGCTTCTCGACGGCCCTCCTCCAAAACTCCTCCTCGGAGAGCTTCCCCTTCCCATAGAGCCACCCCTCCTTCCTCGGATACGCTTGGAAGACCTCGTCCACGCTCTCCTTCGGGGCCTTCACGAGCCCGTATATCCTTTGAACGGCTATCGCGGTCCCGGCCTTGAAGTAAACGCCCCCCAGATCGAAGATTATGGTCCTTATCATTCAACCCCACCGGGGGATCCCAAACTGCCTCCGGACCCCGCTAGGGCCCCCTCCAAAGCCTCCGCCACGTTCTCCCTGCCCATCGCCACCAAATAAGGCCCCAGCCTGGGGCCATATGGGACGCCGAGCAGGATCCTATAAAGGATCTTGAAGAAATCCCTCGGGTCCAGCCCGTTCCGCCTAGCGATATCGAATATGGCGCCCTGGATGGTTGCCTCATCCCGCTCGGACCTGATGAGGGCTATGAGCTCGCCGATGGCCCTCCTCTCCCCTTCGCTCAGCTCGACCCTTTCGGGCGATATGGCCCCGAAGTCCCTAGCCCAATTGATCGCATAATCTATCTTGGCCCCCAGGGCCGCGGCATCGATCCCATAGCGCCTCAGCTTCTCCTCCACGAAGGCCCTCTCCGAGCCCTTCGGCGCCACCCTCGCCAGATAGACCAAAAGGTTGTAGGGGGCGCGCGGGGCCGGCCCGCTGGGCGGCTTGAGGAGCCAGCAATATTCGTAAAGGCCCCTCAGCTTCGCCCATTCCCTCTCGTCCTCGACGCGCTTTAGGCCGAAGTAGATGCGGCCCAATTCATCCAGCTCATCCATGTAGGATGGTATGTCGAGGATGGAAACCTCCCTCGCCCCGATCGAGCGCTTGTACATGAGCAAGAGCAGCGATTGGGGCGAACCGTACGCCAGCCAAACCTGGGGGGTGAGGACGTTGCCAACGGACTTCGAGATCTTCCTCCCGCCCTTATCGAGGAACATCTCATACCTCACGTGATAGGGCGGCTCGTAGCCCAAGACCTCCCTCGCGATCGCGTCGTTTGCCCTGACCGAGTCGGCTATGTCCTTCCCGTAGGCCTCGAAATGGATCCCCAAGGCCGCCCATCTGGCGGCGAACTCCACCTTCCAGCTCAGCTTCCCCTCCCCCCGCCTATAATCGGCCTCGCCCTCGTAGCCGCAACCCTCCACCTTCCTGCCGCCTATCTCGGCCCCCTCGCATCGATAGAGGACCTTCCCCTCATCGGGCAGGAACCCATGGGCCCTGGTAGTATAGATCCGGCCGCATCGGCCGCAGATGGCGAAGAAGGGGAGGACCTCCTCATACTTCTCCTGCCCCAGCTCCCGCCTTATTATCTCGCCCGCCCTCTTGGCTTGGGCCAATATGGCCTCTATCTGCGGGGCCAAAAGGCCCGATCGATAGGCCTCCCGGGCCGAGTAATGCTTGTAATCGAAGCCGCATCGATCCATCGCGTCCAATAGGAGGGAGGCCATGTGCTCCCCATAGCTCCCGTGGCATCCGAACGGATCCGGTATGGAGGTGACGGGTTCCGCCAAATGATCCCATAGCCATTCCGGGAGGCCCGCGGGCACCTTCCTGAGCCCGTCCATGTCGTCGGAGAAGGCTATATATTCGCATGGGACGCCCGCGTCCTCTATGGCCAGCTTCACGGCGAAGGCCCGAGCGGAATCGCTGAAGCTCCCTATGTGGGGGATCCCGGAGGCCCCGAGCCCGCTCTCGGTCCTCAGGGGGCCTCCCTCGGCCCTCCCGAGCCTCGCCTCCCTTTCTATGACAGCCCTCGCAACCTTATCGATCCAAGTCCCCCTTCCTATCGCCCTAGCCACTCGAGCCACCGCGCCGGCGCGATCGCGCTCCCTCGGGCCGAGCAAGCCGCTCCCTCGAATACCTTATAAAGATCGCCCTAGCCGATCCCGAACTCCAGCGGATCACCCTCTATATGATCCCAACCTTAGAGTTCCTTATCCGCCGAAAGGATCTCGGGGGCCGATGCGCTGAGCGCCGCCGCCACATGGATCCCGTCGTAGGGAGATATGTTACTTGTTTTCGACCTCCACCAATCCCCTGTCGCCGTCCACTACGGCCATATCGCCGCTTTTAATCGCCTCGATTGGGTTGACATCCAAGCGATCCACTAGCGGTATCCCGGCCAAGGCGCAGCCCGTGGCTATTATGGGCTCCGTTTCGATGTTCACCATGGCCGCGGGCGCCCTGCCATAGCGCTTGAGGCCGTATATGATGTAGGATCCCACGGTGCTGCCCTTCCCCCTCGGGAAGACGAGAACCTTCCCGGCCACGGAAAGGCCCTTGAGCGGGTGGCCCCTCTCGATCACGAGGCCCGTCCTCGGATCGACGCCCCCGAGGAACGATATGGGCTCGGGGCTCACGAGGGCCTCGCCCTTCCCCAAGCCAGGAACCGCGCCCCTCCCCTTCAGGACCTTCTTAAAGGGCGGCATGGATGCAATCCCTCAGGCTCCTAAGGGCGGCCTCGGCCCCGGATAGGGAGGGCATATAGTGGGCGGCCTTGCAGGAGTTCGTATACGCGCCATCGATCCCCATGGCCTCCAAGGGCGATACGACCATGCAGGTATCGCAGGCCACTAGGCCGCCGGCGCGCTCTATGGCCCGGATATAGCCCCTCCTCGAGGCCTCGGCCCTGACGGCCCTCGAGGTGAAGCATATGAGGCGCTTCCTTAGCCTCTTGCCCCGGACAGCCTCCGCTATCGTCCCGAGCTCCGCCAAGCTCAGGTGCGGGCACCCGAGCAAAACCCAATCGAAATCCCGGCTGGAGGAGATGGAATCTTTGATGGCATTGAGCTCCCCCCCATCCACCTCCAATGCCTCCAAACCCCTCCCATCGAATCGCCCCCTCTTGGCCTCCGGGGTCACGTCCTTCACGTGGAACAGCGCTATCCCGCCGGAGGCGGCCGCGCTGGCGCCCATGTATTTAAGATCGTCCAAGCTCGGCCTCCCCAATCCGGAGAGGAGCGGGACCCCGCCCCCGAGCGATTTCCCCAAAAGATAGCCCAATAGGTTATATTGGAGGTCATCGGAGGGCCTGAAGCGCACCTCCACCAAATGCGTTGGCTCGCGCCCCGAATCCAAATGCAGCCCGTAAAGCGGCGTCCTCCCCACCACCGCGCTCGCCAGCGCCGCCGGTCCCCCCTCCCTGTTCGTCCTCGCCCCGAGCACGGAGTTCGCGAAGGCGACCGCGGACGATTCCGCCCAAGCCAAGCTTTGGCCGAACCTAGGCCTGTTGGAAGCGTAATATGGCGTGCAGGTCCATGTGAGCTCCACGCCCATCCGCGCGAACGCCCGGGCTATTCGGAGCTGCTTCTCCGCGAACTCGGGTGGGATGCCCATCTTCTTCCACCTCCTCAGGTCCATGCCGCATGGGTTCAGGGTCGCCCTGATCGAGGCCTTGGCCCCCGCCCCGGCGAAATCCTCCAAGAACTCGAGGCCCGCGTCCCCTATGGTCCTATAGGATACGCCGGAGATTTGGGCGCTGCGAACCCTTATCATCCTCTCGGCCCCGAAGACCTTTCCCAGCGCCACCAAAAGCCTCATGGCCCGCTGGCGCGCCTCGCCCTCCTCGCCCGCCAGGATCCTCTCCTCCTCCCTAGTCAATTCCATCGCGCTTCACCGCCCCAATCCTCATCCCTCCGGCCCCGCCCTGAGGAACTTATCCTTGGGCTTCGATAGGGGCCGAGTCGCATCGAACCCTAGCTTGGTGGTGGTGAGGCCCTCTTGATCGGCCGAGGGATCGAGGCTCGAGCCCCTAGCCCCCCTTATGATCACCAAGTCCCTATCCCCTTGGAACCTGGTGGCGATGGCCCATTCAACCGCGGTGGGGTC
>JAWCOP010000015.1:0-9843 GCA_038847005.1 Bathyarchaeia archaeon
CGGTGCGGGCGATCGCTCAGCGCCACGGCCTCCTGGCCACCTTTAGGCCGAAGCCGCTAGAGACCGTCATCGGCTCGGGCATGCACGTCCATCAAAGCTTCTGGAGCCTCGATGGGAGGAACGCCTTCTTCGACGATAACCCTGATACGGGCTTCCTCTCCAAGGAGGCCCTGTACTTCATAGGGGGCCAGATAAGGTACGGGAGGGAGATGAGCGCGGTCCTATCCTCTTGGCCCAATTCCTACAAGAGGCTCATCCCGGGCTACGAGGCGCCCGTCTACTTGGCTTGGGGATATAGGAATCGATCGCCCCTGATAAGGGTCCCGGATTTCAGGAGGCGGCCGGAGGCGGCGAGGGTTGAGATAAGGAGCCCGGACCCGGCCGGGAACCCATACCTCCAATTCGCGGTCCTTTGCATAGCCGGGCTCGAGGGGATAAAGAGGCGGATCGAGCCCCCGGAGCCGACGGACCTGAACCTGTATCAGATGAGCCGCGAGGAACGCGAGAGAAGGGGCATAGGTACCCTGCCGGAGTCGTTCGGCCAAAGCCTGATGGAGATGGAGAAGGGGACCCTCGTTAAGGAGGCGCTCGGGGAGGCGCTCTTCAAGAACTTCTTGGATGAGAAGCGGAAGGAGTGGGACCTCTATCGGATGCAGGTGAGCCCTTGGGAGGTGGAGAGATACATCAGGAAGCTATAGGTCAATGATCCCGCTTGGCAACACCAAGCTGGGGCCCGAAAAAGCTAATGGATCGCTCAAGGCTCGCTAAGGCTTAAAGGGAAGGTTCGCGAGCGCCTCCTTGGCGGGCCATTTTGAAGGGCTGGGCGGTATGGATAACGGGCCTTCCATCGAGCGGGAAATCCACAATAGCCAAGGCCTTGGCCGAGAGGCTGGCGGGGCTCGGGATACCCTGCCAAATTTTGGAATCGGACGAGCTCAGGCGGGTGATAACGCCGAACCCGACCTATAGCCAAGGGGAGAGGGACCTATTCTATGGCATAATGGCCTACATTGGGAGGCTGCTGACGGATAACGGCGTCAATGTGATCTTCGACGCCACCGCGAATAAGAGGGCCTACAGGGATCGGGCGAGGCGGGAGATAGGCAAATTCATGGAGGTCTACGTGAAATGCCCCCTGAGGGTTTGCATGGAGAGGGATGCGAAGGGCATCTATAGGATGGGGGTCGAGGGCTCCGCATCCAACGTGCCCGGCCTTCAAGCGGATTACGAGGAGCCGATCGAGCCGGATGTGGTTGTCGAATCCGATAAGATGGATCCGGGGGCCTGCACCGGCGCTATCCTCGAAGCCATGATCGCGAAGTTCGGTTTGGCCCCGAAGGGGCCGGGTGGGACGGGATGTCGTTAAGCTTGGAGGAACTGAGGAGGTATCTGGCCTCGCTCTACGGGGCCGATGTCTCCATAACCTCCGTTAGGGAATTGGGGAAGGCCGAGGAGGGGGCCGAGGCCGGCGAGGAGCTGAAGGGCTTCGGATACGGGAGGCCATACCTGATAGAGTTCTCGGTCGGTGGCGAGAGGAGGAGCGCGGTCTTGGAGACGATGCGCGCCGATGGGTTCGGCCATGAGCATTTATCCGATCGCCTCCAATCCCTCTCATTGGCCCATTCCACATACAACAAGCTCCCGAGGCACGCCAGGTCGATCGATCTGGGCTATTTTTCAAGGGGCGGGGCGATGAGGTCGATCGGCGATATCGAGGAGCCCTTCCTGCTCATCGAGAGGGTGGAGGGCTCGGAGTATTATAGGGATCTGGAGAGGATAAGGGCGGAGGGGGCGCTCGGGCCATTGGACTTGGCCAGATGCGATGCCCTATCGGGCTATTTGGCCGGGATCCATTCGGTGAGGGGGCAATCGCCGGGCCTATACGCGAGGCGGATCAGGGAGCTCGTCGGGCATGGGGAATGCATAATGGGCCTATTGGATAGCTATCCCGCCGACCCGGGCTTCGTTAGCGAAGGGGAGCTGGAGGAGATCGAGCGGATGTGCGTCGGATGGAGGTGGAGGCTCAAGGGGAAGGGCCATAGGCTTTGCCAAGTCCACGGCGATTTCCATCCTTGGAACGTGCTCTTCCGCGAGGGGACCGACTTCTCGGTCCTCGATCGGAGCCGGGGCGAATGGGGGGAGGCCGCCGATGACGTGGCCGCGATGACCATAAATTACCTATTCTTCTCGCTCCAAGCCCGCGGCCGCCTCGAGGGGCCCTTCCTTCAACTCTACGAGCGGTTCATACGCGAATATCTGGACCTGACGGGCGATGAGGAGCTCCTCCGCGTCATCCAGCCATTCTACGCTTGGAGGGCCCTCGTGGTGGCGAGCCCGATCTGGTACCCGACCATATCGGCGGAGGTCAGGCGAAAGCTCTTCAACTTCATCCGGAACGCCCTCTCGACCGATGAGCTGGATATAAGGGATTTGAACTCCTATCTTCGATGAGCGGGATACAGGGGAGGCGGAGGCGTTAACTTTATTTTTCATCCCATTCGATAATGGCGTGGGTGGGCGAGCTCGTCCTTCAGGATCGGGAGGGTCATCGGCGTCAATATATATCTCCACTTCACTTGGTTCATAGCCTTCGCCCTGATCGTCTATTCCCTCGCCGCCTTCTACATGCCGAGCCATTACCCAGCTCAACCGGCTTGGGTCTATTGGGCCGTGGGGATCGTCGCCGCGCTCCTGCTCCTATTCTCGGTCCTCTTCCACGAGCTTTGCCATTCCTATATGGCTAAGAGGAAGGGGATCGCGGTCCCGGACATAACCCTATTCCTATTCGGGGGCGTATCCAGGATATTGGAGGAGCCGAGCGACCCGGGGATCGAGCTGAAGATGGCCGCGGCCGGGCCCCTATCGAGCTTCGGTTTGGCGATCCTCCTCAGGGCGGCTTGGCTGATCGCTTCATACCTAGGCGCCGGGGTCCTGATCCTCGCCCCCCTCCATTATGGCTCCTTGATAAACGTCCTCCTCGGCGCCTTCAATCTCATGCCCGCCTTCCCGATGGATGGGGGCAGGATCCTGAGGGCCGCGCTTTGGAGATGGAGGGGGAGCCTTTTGGAGGCGACGGGCATCGCCACGCGGGTGGGGAGCGCCTTCGCATATTTCTTCATGTTCCTCGGCTTCATCCTGATGTTCACCGCATCGTTCCTAAACGGCATATGGCTCGTGGTGATAGGGTGGTTCCTCAAGAGCGGCGCCGAGAGCAGCCTCAAGCAAACGATCATAAGCAACGCCTTGGCGGAGCTCAAGGTGAGGGACATAATGACGACGAGCATAGACTCCATAGGTCCCGATGCCCCTGTCAGCGAGATCGTCGAATCCTTCATGAGGCACAAACACGGGGGCTTCCCGGTGATGAGGGATGGGGAGTTCTTGGGCTTGGTGACCATCTCGGACGTGAAAAGGGTCCCGAGGGAGGATTGGGGTAGGGTAAGGGCCAGCGATATAATGAAGCCGAGGGGGGAGATAATCTTCGCATCCCCGGAGGATCCGATCGTGGAGGCGATGGTCAAGATGTCCGCCCATGGGATCGGGAGGCTCCCGGTCATCGAGGATGGGGAGCTCAAGGGGATAATAACTAGGAGCGACCTGATGCGGACGATAAGGATAAGGACGGAGCTGGGCAGGTAAGGGGCCTATCGGAAGGCCGATCCGGCTCTGTCAGGGGCGGATGGACCGGGGCCTAGGGCCGAAGAAGCCCGCCGTCCTCTTGCAAAGCCAAACCAAGGAGAGCATTATCGGGACCTCCGTCAAAACGCCGACCACCGTCGCGAGGGAGGCCCCCGAGTTGAGGCCGAAGAGGGTCGTGGCGACGGCGATCGATACCTCGAAGTGGTTGCTCCCGGCGATTATGGCCGTGGGGGCGGCGTCCTCATAGCCTAGGCCTAGGGCCTTTGCCAATAGGTACGACAGCCCGAATACGAGCAATATGTTCGCCAATATGCCCGTCGTTATCATGCCTATGGTGGCTGGGAGCTCGAGGATCTTATCGCCTTGATAGGAGAAGAGTATGACGAGGGTCGCGAGCAGGGCGGCGATCGCCATCTTCCCCAAGCGGGGCACCAAGTTCCGCTCGAACCATTCCGCGCCCTTCATCTTTATGGCCCGGTCCCTCGTGATCCAGCCCGCGGCCAAGGGCGTGCATATATAAGCGACGACGGCCAGGGCTATGGTCTCCCAAGGCACCGGTATGCCCGAAACCCCCAACAGGATCGTCGCCAAGGGCGCGTAGAGGATCACCATGGAGAGCGAGTTGATGGCGGTCATCACGAGCGTATGGGCCATATTGCCCCCGGCCAAGTAGCTCCACACGAGGACCATCGCCGTGCACGGCGCCACGCCCAAAAGGATGAGCCCGGCCGTGTACTGTTGCGCCTGCTGGGCCCCCAGGTATGGCAGGAAGATGATCCTTAGGAAGATCCAAGCGAAGAGGGCCATCGTGAACGGCTTTATGGCCCAATTCATGAGGAGTGTCAGGCCTATCGGCCTCAGGGACCTCGCAGCGCTCTTGACCTCGGAGAAGCTTATCTGGACCATGATCGGGTAGATCATGGCGAAGAGGCAGATGGCGATCGGGATGGAAACGTTGTGGACCTCCAGCTTGGATAGGGCATCGGGGATCCACGGCGCTATCCTGCCCAAGGCCGTCCCAGCCAATATGCAGGTCGCGACGTTCAAGCTCAGGTATTTCTCCCAATTCCCAAGGGATCTGCGATTCTTCATCGAGCCGATCCGCCTCGGAAAACCCGAGGTGGATATATTCGGATATTTAAATTTATCCCGGGAGGGCCTCCATCGGGGCTTCGGCTTATCCCTTAAATAATGCCCCTATAAGGATGGTTTCGGAAATGGGAAACATCGCCCCTTCCTTCGATCGCCTGGGGGCGTTGAAAAATAATAAATGGATTAAGAGGGGGCGTGGGGATTTCAACCCTCCCAATCGAGGAGCCTCCTCTCCCCCTCGATCCTCTTCAAATCCGTTATATCCTGAGTCGCCTCCATCGTCCCCAAATATTTGCCGCCTTCGCCCCTAACGGCGAAATACCTTATATGGATCAGCCGCCCCTCCTTTTGGATCCAAAATTCCGCCACGTCCCTCTCGCCCCTTTTGAAGGCGTCGAGGATTTCGTTCACCACATGTATGCTCTTTTGAGGATGGCAAAGCTGTACCTTCCTCCCAATGACGGCCCTCGTCCTAACGAATACCCGCTTCTCGGCCTTGTTGAAATATTTCACCATATCATCCTTATCCACGAAGGTTATATCCACCGGGAGCGTATTCAGGATCGCCTCGAGCTCCTCCTTGGATAGGGATCCAGTTTCGAACTCCAAAACCCCCTCGGCCATCGGCCCTCCCATGGCCTTTGGCTTTTCGGTCGTTTCAATTGTTTCCTTTATTAAATGCCCTGGCGTGAAGCAACAATATCCTATTTCGTCAAATTCCCTCCTCGCATCGATCCATTCCCGATCCGTGACGACGCGCAACGCCGCGGGGAAGAGTATGTTGTTCTCCTTTAAGATGTGGCTCGAGAGTAGGTTGTTCAAGGAACTGGCCAATTCGCCAAGCCTCTCCTTGAAATCCTCGAACCCCATCCTCTCGGAATCCTCGATCAGGCCTTTGAGCTGTTTCTTCTTCTCCCTGAGCTGGTTATGCTCCATCCACATTATGGCCGGGGGCTCCGCGATGCCGTGCCTCTCCAAAAGCGGGAATAGGACGTTCTCCTCCCTCAGGTAATGCTTCTCCGCATCCAAGAGGTCCGCGGCGAGTTCCCTCAAATGCTCGATCTTATCCTTGATGGGGCCAAAATCCCCGGCCCTTTGAACCTCGCTAACCAAATCGGAGAGCCTTTTGGAGAGATTTTGAAGGATCTCGTGCTCCTCGCGGAGGATGCCTATCGGATTCCCCGGGGCTGCCTCCGCCCGCTGCCCCTGCAACTGCTCCCTGAAAACCTCCAAATGGACATCGCATAGCCGCTGGATCTCCTCCCTCGAGATCCCCTCCCCTATGAGCTCCTGCTCGATCCTCGCGATCTCCAAGGGGCCTATCCCCTCGAGCGCTTGCTTAAACCTCTCCTTGACCTCCTGAGGGGATGCGCCGGCGTGCAATTGCCTGATGAGCTCCTTCAGGAGCCTTTTCCTTTCCCCCTCGGAAAATCCGCCCATCTATATCGCCATTATCAAACAGCGTTATTGACTTTTGCGAACCGATTAATATCCTTTTCGATGTTTTAAATGAATATCACAATATCTCGACGCCCTCCTTCCTCGACCCCTTCTCCTCTTTAATATACGAGGCGATTCTGCCGCTCGGCGATACGATCAAAAACGAATATCCCACCCAGAACTCGCTCCTCTCCTCGTCGAGTTGGGACCAGAGGGGCTCGCAAAAGGGATGGCTATGATATGAGCCGATTATCTCCAAGCCCCTCCGCTCGGCCTCCTCAAAGGCCCTGAGCAGATCCTCCGGATCGATCCGATACTCGAAGGGGGATTTCATCAAATTCTTGGCGGGGCGGGCCTCCTCTACGATCCCATCGCTCCCCACCCTCCTCCCGAGGAGGAGCCCGCACGCCTCGAATGGATGGCTCTCCCTCGCGTGGCGGAGGATCGCCTCCAGATCCCCCCTCCTGATCTTCAAAGCCATTATCGGCGAAAATCCCCCTCAATGGTGATGATGGCGCTCCGGCTCGGACTTGGCCCTAGCCCTCAGCGCCTTCTTCAAATACCCGCTCGGATCCTTCTTGAACTCCTCCTCGCAACCCTTGGAGCAGAAATAGATCACGTACTTCCCAACCTCGGCCCTCCCGGCGGCCTCCTCGGGCTCGACCATCATTCCGCAAACGGGATCGATGGTCAAATGCTCCCTCTCCGCCATCTCCGGCCCCCTTGGCTCATGCTTCCTCAGGGCTTGGCTATTGAGGGCCACTATGATCGTGCTGAGGGACATTACGATGGCGCCCACCGCCGGGCTCACGGATATCCCGAGGCCCGATAGGGCCCCAGCCGCGAGCGGTATCGCAATCGCGTTATAGCCGGATGCCCACCAAAGGTTCTGGACCATCTTGGAGTAGGCCCTCCGCGAGATCCTTATGGCCTTGGGGACGTCCCTGGGATCGTTCCTAACGAGGATTATATCCGCGCTCTCAATGGCAACATCGGTCCCGGCGCCTATGGCTATGCCCACATCGGCAGCGGCGAGGGCCGGCGCATCGTTAATGCCATCGCCCACCATGGCGACCCTATGGCCCCTCCCCTTAAGGAGCTCGACCTTCTCGACCTTCTGATGCGGGAGGACCTGGGCGAAGTAATCCCTTATGCCCAGCTCCCCGGCCACCCAGCGGGCGACCTCCACCGAGTCCCCGGTTACCATATAGACGCTTATGCCCATGTCCCTCAGCTCCTCCACCGCCTCCCGGGATTTCTCCCTCATCCTATCGGAGAGGGCTATTGCCCCGAGGGGCCTCCCATCGGCCAAAACGAACACAACGGTCTTGCCCTGCGCTTGGAGCTCCCTTATCCTCGGGTCCTCGATCCTCGCCCCCATTTCATCCAAAAGGGCTTGCCCCCCAACGCAGACCTCCCTGCCCCCGACCCTCCCGCGCGCCCCCTTGCCGGGCATCGATTCGAAACCCTCCACCGAAGGCACCCTAACGCCCTTCCCCTTCGCATATTCCACTATGGCCTTGGCTATGACGTGCTCCGAGTTGAGCTCGAGGCCCGCCGCCAATCCGAGGAGCTCCTCCTCGGAGGAGAAGGGGATCACGTCACTAACGCCGAAGCTCCCCTCGGTCAAAGTCCCCGTTTTATCGAATATGACCGCATCCACGTCCTTGGCCCTCTCGAAAGCCCCCCTGTTCCTTATCAGGATCCCTCCCTTCGCCGTTATAGAGGTGGATATGGCGACGACGAGCGGTATGGCTAGGCCCAAGGCGTGGGGGCAGGCTATGACTAGGACGGTGACCGCCCTCTCCAAAGCCGCCGCCGGGCCGCTGGGCGCCCATGCGGCGTACGTCAGGGCTCCGGCCGCGAGGGCTATGTAGAAGAGCAGCGCCGCCGCCCTATCGGCCAAATCCTGAGTCCTGGACCGGCTCTCCTGCGCCTGCCTCACGAGCCTTATGACTTGCGCTATGTACGTTTCCTCCCCGGTCCTCTCAATCCTCACCTTCAGGGCCCCCTCGGCGTTCACCGAGCCCCCTATGACGTTGTCCCCAACTCCCTTCCGAACGGGCTTTGATTCCCCCGTTAGCAGGGCCTCGATGGCGGATGATTCGCCCTCGATCACGAGGCCGTCCGAGGGGATCCTCTCGCCGGGGCGGACGAGGACCACGTCGCCCGCCTTTAGGCTAGAGGCTGGGACGTCCTCCACCCCGCCATCCCTGATGAGGTGGGCGGTCGCGGGCAATAGCCCAACGAGCTCCTCCAAGGCCCTCGAGGCCCCTAGGACGCTCTTGGCCTCGACCCAATGCCCGAGGAGCATCACGTCTATCAGGGTGGCGAGCTCCCAGAAGAAGTCCTTGCCCAATGAGAACAGCGCGGCCCCGGCCGAGTAGAAGAAGGCCACCGAGATCGCCATCCCTATCAAGGTCATCATGCCGGGCCGCCGGCCCCTGATCTCCTCAAGCGCGCCCCTAATGAAGGGCGATCCGCCGTAGAGGTAAACGATGGAGGAGAGGAGCAGGAGGGCCTCCCCTTGGAGCGGGATCCTGAACCTCAGGCCGAGCCATTCTTGGATCATCTCGGAGAGGAGGAGGATCGGTATCGTCAGCGCTGCCGATGCCAAGAACCTCCTCTTGAAATCCTCAATATGGTGGGCGTGATTGTGATGGCCGCGGTGGGGGTGGTGACCATGGTGGCTTTGGCCTTGTCCCTTTCCGTTGGAGCGCATCGAGTTCCCCGTTCCGAGGCGGATATATGTCATTGTTAACTAAAGGGCCGGATTTAAACTTTCCTTAGCCGGGCATGGAATCGCCATGAATCGATCCTCGATTGAGGGGGCGTGAGGGGCCTCTGGGGCTCGCCAACGGGCTAGCCTTCAACGGGGAAGCGATCCTCGAATGCGAACCTCTCCAGGGATAGCCTCTCGGGCCTCCTCAGCTCCGCCTCGGCCTGCTTCTCCGAGAGGAGGGGGCTCAAGGCTCCGGAGCGCTTCCCGATTATCACCAAGGTTATCACGGTCATATCGGCCGGGATCCCGAGCGCGCCCTTTACCGCCCCCTCATCGTATCCGGCTATAGGATGGGCCACGAGCCCTAGCTCGGTTGCCCTGAGGATGAGGAGCGCCGTCGCCATGCCCGTATCGAATAGGTAATATTCCCTCCCCTTAATCACGCAATCGTAATCCTTCCTGCTCACCACGGCCACTATCATCGAGGCCGATTTGGCCCACTCGTTCCCACTCGAGAGGGCTCGGCGCACCCCCTCCAAGGCCTCGCGATCGTGGACGAATACGAACCTCCAAGGCTGATTGTTGAAACAGGAGGGGGCGAGCCGGGCGGCCTCGGCCAAATCCCTTATCAATTCGCCCGTCACCTCGATGGGGTCCAGGGAGCGATAGGCCCTCCTCTCCCTTATGGCATCGATCACATCCAATCCATCTCACCCTAATGCGTTCAATAACGGTTTGATAATACATTTTGGGAATTTAAACATATCATTTGGTTGGGAATTAATCCCCATGCGCCTTATGCCGCCCGCCGAAGGTTTCCTCGATCCAATCCCTGATCTCGTCCCTAACCCTCCTGAAGCCCGCCAATATCTCCTCCTCCGTCCCCTTCAGTTGCGATGGGTCTTCAAAGCCCTTATGGAGGAATATCTTCCCGCCCGGGAAGAATGGGC
>JAWCOP010000016.1:0-9553 GCA_038847005.1 Bathyarchaeia archaeon
AAGTATTACTAATTAATAAGCTTTGCTGAACGGAATTTAAGCCTTTTCCACCTTTACGCCATAGGTTTTGATGCCACTCGATGCGCTCCTCGATCACTCCATCCTCTGGGGAAGCATACGGGGGTCTTAATTGGGAAAATAATCGACCGCCCCGGCGAGATCTCTCTCCGTTTCCAAGGATCCCCTCTGAGATGAGGTCGTTCCCAGGGATGGGTTTCGGATTCGATACGGCTCCAGCAAGGCCCGCGCGTGAGGAGCTGACCGGGCTATTGAAATGCCCCCGTCGCGAAACATTAGGAAGGGATTCTGCGGTTTTGATGTTCCGACTAAACCCCGGCCAACGCCACCCAACCAATTTCCTTGAGCCCACAAACCTTTCACTTTATGAGTAAGCTTTTTATGGGACTTGCCCAAAAACTAAGCTGGTGCCCAACATGGTTAGTAGAAAGATTGTTGCTGCAGTGATAGCCATAGTGATAATAGCGGCCGTAAGCGCCGGATTTTATATAAGCCAACAAAGGCCAGCACAACCTGCCTATCCCACCTCCAACATAAAGCACATAATGCCTTGGAGCGCGGGCGGCGGAACGGACATCGTAATGAGGTCTTTCATGAACCATGCGGAGAAGCATCTTCCGGTAAAGATTTACACGGAAAACATCGTTGGGGCCAGCAGCGGGACGGGAGTTTACGCATTAATGGGATCCAAGCCGGATGGGTACACCATTGGAACTCTCACTTGGGACAGCGTCATCACTGTGCCGTTCTTCGGATTGGTTCCCGGGTACGACTTGAATAAATTGAAGTTCGTATGCACGGTGACTGACCATGCCACCTTAATAGCCGTTCATCGCGACTCCCCTTGGAAGACCCTTAAGGAATTGATAGAGGACGCCAAGAAGAGACCCGGGGAAATCCCCGTTTCCAATGTTGGGCTTGGAGGCGTATGGCATTTGCCAGTCCTCGATCTCGAGAGAAAGGCCGGCGTTAAATTCCGCCATGTGCCGTTCCCAGGAGGGGCGGCCCCGCAGAGGGAGGCCCTCATAAAAAGGGAAGTGGAGGTCGCATGCATAAGCTATGGGGGAATCTTCCCCGCCATCAAATCCGGGGATGCCCGAGTTTTAGCGGTAATGTCGGAGAGCAGGGTCCCAGAGCTTCCAGATGTGCCCACGTTTAAGGAATTGGGATACGACGTCATTTGGGGCAGCTTCAGGGTGATAGCCGTTCCGAAGGATACGCCGGACTATGCCATTAAAGTCCTTGAGGGGGCCTTCAACAAGGCGGCCAACGATCCAGAGTTCAAAAAATGGTTATCGGAGGCGGGCGGCGGGGGATGGGCTTGGAAGGGCTCAGTTGAAACAGAAAGATATGTGAGAGAGATGCAGAAAAGCGCTTTCTCGCTCTTGGAGGAGTTGGTAAAGGAAGGAGTGATCAAGAAGTCTTGATCCCATCTCTCTTTATTTATTTTATATGATGATCGATAGCATTAAGAAAGGTGGTTTCGACCATTATGGATTTCGATAGGGATATACTGTCCCCCCTCATCCTCATTGGGATAGCAACCATATATTTGACACAGATCCTGCTCCTCCCCCCTCCCTTCGCCACCGAGGAGCCTGGGCCAGCCCTTTATCCTTTGATGATAGTTTTTGTGATTTACGCATCCTCCTTTCGGATTTTGTTGAAAGGATTAAAGGGTGGTGGGAAGTTGGCCCTATCCATGAAGGGCGTCATGCGCCCAATCGCCTTCCTCATCCTTTCCGCATTGTATATACCCATGCTAACGTCTCTCGGATATTTCTTGAGCACCGCATTATACACTTTAACCATAGCCCTCATGTTCGATTATGGAAGGAGGAGGGTTGATAAATCGCTCGTCTACTGTTCCATTGTGGCCGTTTTGGTAACCATCATTGGATATATTTTGTTCGAAATATTATTCGGCGTATCTCTACCAAGGTGGGAGATCTAGTATGTCGGCTGAGATAATCGGCTGGCTCGTCGCACTCTTCCAACCGATAGTATTCATTTCCTTTTTACTCGGCTTCCTGATAGGATTATTGTTCGGTATAATACCCGGCCTTACCGCGACGTTGGCGATAGCCCTACTCTTGCCCTTTACGTTCGGAATGGAAACGATTCAAGCTCTTGCTACCTGCGTGGGGATCTATGCCTCTGGTATATACGGAGGGGGGATAACGGGCACTTTGATAAATATACCCGGAACGCCCGGGGGGGCGATAACGACCCTAGAGGGTTATAAACTGACCTTGAAGGGGATGGCCGCGAAGGCCCTGACCCATGGAGCGTTTTCCTCAATGATCGGTGGGGTCCTAGGCACCATCTTGGCGATCATCCTCTTGGAACCGATCGCCCGCGCCTCCTTGGCCTTTCAAACGCATGATAAATTCTCCCTGATCCTAATGGCCATCGTTGTCGTTTCGGTCCTTAATACTGAATCGATCGCGAAAGGAATCGTTGCAACAGCTTTGGGCTTGATGTTGGCAACCGTGGGCATCGATCCGCTCCTTCCGATACCCAGGTTCACGTTCGGTGCGCATAGCCTAACCGAAGGCGTTAGCTTGGTCGCTGCCGTGGTGGGAATGTTCGCTGTGTCCGAGGTATTGAGGCAGATCGAGGCCGGCCTCGATATATCGGAATTGGCCAAGAGGGGATATCAAAAGATCTCGAGGAGGGAGCTCGTACCCAAGCGCGAGGACTTTAGAAAGATCGGGCTTAAAATATATCCGAAGAGCACCCTGATAGGCTTCTTCGTCGGAGTTCTGCCCGGGGCTGGCGCTGCCATGGCGGCCCTGTTGTCCTATGCGGAGGCCAAGAGGAGCTCCAAGCATAAGGAGGAATTTGGCGAGGGATCCCTGGAGGGGGTCGTAGCCTCCGAAACCGCAAATAATGCCATGTGCCCGGGGGCAATCATACCCATGCTGACCTTCGGGATACCCGGGGACTCCGTAACAGCCGTGATGCTCGGCGTCCTGTTGATACATGGCTTGATCCCAAGCCCTTACATAATGCTCGAAAGGGGTAATGTAGTTGGACCAATGCTTGTGGGGCTCATCATAAGCTCGATAATGTGCTATGTATCATTACTAATGCTTGGACCGCTGTATGCGAAAATACTTAACCTCAAGGGAACCGTCCTATACCCCTTTATCGCTATGATAGCGTTCGTAGGGGTTTACACGGCCACGTTCTCGATCCCGCAGCTTTGGATGGCGCTCTTAATAGGGGCCGCTACATATCTGCTTTCCAAAGCGGGTTATCCAGCGGTCCCGTTCCTAATGGGCTACATCCTCGGCCCAATGTTCGAAAATTATCTCAGGACGTCGCTATCCATAAGCAAGGGAAACCCGCTCATATTCCTGACCAGCCCGCTGAGCGCAGCCTTCCTCCTGCTTGCCGTGATATTCGCATATTTCCTAGGCGTAAGGCTACCGCGCGTTATGAAATCGATTCGATAATGCGCCTATTATGAGCACCTCATCCTCCAACCTTAGGTTCGATCCCCCCGGTCTTATCATCTTTCCCAAGCATTACAATGTTAAAATGATTTGGAAAATGCGTTTCAAAGCCCATCCGTCCACTTGGTAAGGATCTGGTGGCATGCAATCCTCTCGGCCTCTAGCAAATTTAAATTCAACCCTATGATATCCCAATGGAGTCCGTTCATCCCATAATAATCGGTGGCGATTGGGAATTGCATGAGTTCTCGACCATGCAATCGATCGTTGAGGTCGCGTTGAAGGCGGCGAAGGACAGCGGGGCCGAGAGGATCCTATTCATTGAGTTGGGGGTGGGGGAGATGACGCTGTTGAACACGGAGCAATTAAGGTTCGCCTTCTCGGTCCTCTCGAGGGGCACGATCGCGGAGGGGGCCTCGTTGAGGATCGAGGTCATCCCATGCATCATAAGATGTAAGGGGTGCGGTTATAGTGGTAGGACGGGGCCCCCCATCGGCGGGGACCACTTCATCCCGATAATCCCAAGATGCCCGAAATGCGGCGGCTCGGAGCTCTCCATAGAATCCGGGAGGGAATGCTCGATAAAGAGGATAAGGGTTAGGGTGCCCAAGGATCAAAAGGCGACCGAGGGGGGCTTTTCCGAGGACCAAAATCGTTAATTATCGCAGGCGCCGATGGATCGCCCGGGGGATGGCCCGTGAGGAAATTCCATTATTCATCGATCGAGCCCAAGGAGGCGGGGTTGGGGGCGAAGTGTGTAAAGATTAGGTGGTTGATAGACCGGGACCTCGGCGCCGAGAACGCCATGAGGCTATTCGATATGGATGCGGGGGGCGAAACCCCGCTCCATCGGCACCCTTGGGAACACGATATCCTCCTTGGAGGGGAACGGCTCGATCGTCTGCGAGCCGGCCGAGGAGGGGTCGGGCTAGGGGATGCGGCGTTCATCCCGCCCAACGAGCTACACCAGAGTTGGATTCCTGCTCTTAATACCGATCGCGAAAGCCGAAGCTGGGTGAAAGGTCTTGGTTAAAGTCATCGGGATATCGGGGAGCCCCAGGGCCGGCGGGAACACCGAGCTCCTGCTATCCGAAGCCCTTAAGGCGGTGGAGGAGGGGGGAGGGAAGGCCGAGCTGATAAGCTTGGCCGGTAGGGAGATCAAGCCATGCGACGCTTGCCTATCCTGTACGAGGACGAGGGCCTGCCGCATCGAGGACGACCTGCAACCCATATTCGAAGGGATGAGGAGTTCTAACGGGATAATATTGGCATCGCCCGTTTATTTCGGATCCGCGACGCCGCAGATAAAGGCCTTGATCGATAGGGCCGGATACCTATCCAATGCCCTAGGGCGCGTCTTCGAGAATAAGGTCGGGGGAGCCTTGGTCGTGGGGAGGAGGGCCGGGCATAACTTCGCGCTGGCCCAATTGCTATTCTTCTTCCTCCATCAGGGCATGATAATCCCGGGGTCCAGCTATTGGAACGTCGCCTTCGGCAGGGATAGGGGAGAGGTCCTGAAGGACTCGGAGGGCCTCAAAACCGCGCGGAATTTCGGGAGGAAGCTTTATTGGCTCTGCAAGGCCCTCGAGGGGATCCCACAACCGAGGCCCGAGTAAGGACCCCCTCTCGGCCGCTTGGATGGGATCGCGAACCCTTCCCGGACCGAAGTGTTGGATACCCGTTCCGGCTCAAAGGGATTGTATGGCCCTCAACCGCTTCACTATGTTCGGATGGGTGGAGAATAGCTCCATGATCCTGTCCAATATCGTGACCCCTCTGGACATGACCTCCCTGACCAGCTGCTCATCCCTGAGGCCCCCAATCCCATGAACCTCGCGAAGGTCCTCCGCGGCCCGATCCGGATCGGTTATGAAGAGGCACTTGAAGCTCCCGTAGGCGCCCCCCATTCGCCCAGCGGCCCCCCTCCCCGTGAAGGCCACGATCTTCGCCAAAGCCTCGGATAGCTTCCTCCGGCCATCCTCCACGATGCTGACGCTATGGGCATCGGCGTAGTATTCCCTCAGCCTGCTAAGGCCTAGGACTAGGAGGTTCAGGATCCAGTATACGGCTATGCTGGCTAGGCCTATTAGGATCGCGGGCGAGCTACCCCTCTCCCTATCACTATAACCCCCGTACCAAGAGGAATACATCATGGAATATCCCAAGTAGTAAAATACGGCCGGCAGGACGGATAGGAACATCATGAATTGCACATCCCTATGCTTCAGGTGTCCAAGCTCGTGGCCGATGACGGCCTCGACCTCCTCCCTCTCCAAGGCATTCAGGAGGCCCTTGGTGACGGCGATCTTGGGCCCGCTCAAGGGGGAGCCGTAGGCGAAGGCGTTGGGGATGGGGATGTTTGCCAGCATCAGCTTCGGGGGCTTCAGCCCACTCCTAGCGCTCAGCCTCTTGACGGCTTCGCTAAGCCAATGCCTCCCCTCCGGTATCTCCTCCGCCCTATATAGCGCGTCTATTAGATAGGGCGCGATTAGCCATTGCCCAAGGTTGAACAGGAGCACCATGAAGATCAGGGATGCTATATTCAAGGCGCCGGCTAGGCTCAGCAATACGGCCATGAAGAGCGTGGAGATGGCTATTACCAAGGTCGTTGTACCTAGGATCGTCAACCTAAGCTTTAGCAACCCGCTCATGACAAACCTCTCCCTTGGGGGACGGTTGGATTGATTTGCTCAAAATGATCCCTAAAAAACTTTGCCCTTAAAAGGGGCGGGGCCATGCCCCTGAGCCTTGGGAATGGGCTCCTCCAAAAGGATGCCAAGCTTGCGCATCAACTCGACGGGCTCGATCCGGCGCGGGCTCGGCCGCGCACTAGGCCATTAACTTATGATGAGGGGTAACAAGGACTCAATTTACAGCGCTACCCTGTTTTTAACGCCAGCGGACCATAAAGGCCGCGCCGCGCTCCAGCCTTTTTAAAAATGGCTTGGCCCTCAAAATGATTATTTTTAAATAGACTACTGTTAAGCTCATTCGAAATTACGGCATTAATCGATCCCCCTGATAAGCTCAAGCGAGATCTTTAAATATTAAATATAACAATTATAATCAGAAGGGGAAAGCTATGGATAATGAAATTAAAGTAATTATTTTTGGGCTCGGCCCAATGGGGAAAATGATCGCGAAGGGAATCCTTGAGAAAAAGGGGATAAGGATCGTTGGCGCCGTCGATATACTCAAGGACATCGTTGGAAAGGATTTGGGGGAGGTTCTGGAGCTAGGCAAGAACCTAGGGGTGACGATCACGGATGACGCCGAGGGGCTCCTCTCCAGGGTCAAGGCGGACCTGGCCATAATAGCGACCAAATCCTATTTGAAGGACGTTTATCCGCAAATAGCCTTATGCGTCAAGGCCGGGATTGATGTAGTATCGACTTGCGAGGAGCTCGCGTATCCATATCATAAGCATCCAAGGCTCTCGGCCGAGATCGATGCAATGGCCAAGGAACATGGCGTAACGGTCTTGGGGACGGGCATAAATCCCGGCTACTTGATGGACACGCTCCCGATTACCCTCACGGGGGTTTGCCAGCGCGTCGATTCCATAAGGGTCGTAAGGATGATGGATTCATCGAAGCGCAGGATCCCGTACCAGAAGAAGATAGGCACGGGCATGAGCCCGGAGGAGTTCAGGAGGGCAATCGAAAGCGGCAGCATAACGGGCCACGTGGGCCTGGTGGAGTCAATAGCGATGATAGCATCGGCCCTTGGATGGAGGCTCGATGCCATAAGGGAGTTCCCGCCCGAGCCGGTATTGGCCGATAGGGAGCTGAGGACGCCCTATACGATCGTCAAGCCCGGCCAAGTGGCGGGCCTAAAGAGCGTGGCGCACGGCATAAGGGATGGCAAGCCCGCCATCGTCTTGGAGTTCGTTTCGCATGCGGGCGTCGAGGAGGAGTACGAGGCCGTTACGATAGAGGGGGTCCCGAACATAAGCGAGAAGATAGCCGGGGGCGTCCATGGCGATATCGGGACGGTGGCGGTCATAGCGAACATGATCCCCAAGGTCCTCAATGCCCCTCCCGGCTTGGTCACGATGAAGGATCTCCCCTTGCCCTCGGCCGTCACCGAGGACCTGAGGGTCTACCTCGATTGGAAGAAACCCTGAAAATCCCCTCACTTCCCTATAAAGCCCTCCATCACCCTTATTATTGAAGAATGGACCTTCGTCGGAACCCCATCGACCGAGGGTTGCGGCTTTCCGGTAACGCCATCGACGGCCCCGGCCTCCAATGCGAATTTAAGCATTCTCTCCTCCTCCTCTGGCGTATGGAGCGCCTCATCCTTTCCGGTCAATGCGGCGATGCAAGCCTCTATTCCATAGGCCCCCCAATTTGAGATCGATGCCACAACCAATTCATCGACCCTCGATTCAGCAGCGATCCCGCCCTTGCACGCGCATTGGCAAACCTTTGCATAAGGGACGAATTTCTCCACGGCGCTCTTTATGTTCCCCATCCCCACCTCGTTTCCGCCATCTCCAATCCCCACCGTTAAAATTCCGCTATTGCGAGCCCCCTCAATCAGCGGCTCTATCTTTGCGTGAAAAGGGCTTATGTTCATCCCCCTCATCGTGTGGTATTCGCCCTTGGCGTTCCTTCCAGCTTTCTCTATCGCTATGACAAGGGAAGGATCGAACTTATCCAGTATCCTTTCCGCCTCCTCCTCAGCCTCCCGCGATTCCAATGGGAAGCTTAGGACAAGGGCTGATTTTTTATCTCCGGGGTCAAATTCATCCTCATCTTTTTTCACATCCATCCCCAAGGCGCGCAAGGTTGAAGCCATTATTCCCTTCGATGACTCCTCCGTAATGAAAATCGGGCTAACATCGAACGCTACGGATAAGGATTTGGCTAAAGCGGCGGCTCCGAGAGGGCCATCCGTCTCCTGTATTTTTTGCGGTAGCACTATAAAGCCAGTCGTTATAACAACAGATCCGCCCTTTTTAATGGCCTCATTGATGCTTCTAGCAACCATTAGGGCGATGGGGCCGCCGGTCAATTCTCGGGCAGCGGCATAAAGATTGTAGATCACTCCCCTCGCCCTAATGTCCAAGGTAATTAGCCTATCGATCCCCTCTCCGATGTATTCGATATTTTTTTCCATGAAGCATCCCAATAATTGGTATCGCTAACCGTTATTTAACTTCTCCAATCATATTGCCAACAAACGGGCTTCCCCGATGGGAACCTTGCTAAATCCTTTGGCCGAAATCCTCGATCGCATTTGCCCCTCATATGCCCAAGTATGATTTTTTCACATATTCGTTATTCAAAAGGTGCTCCCCGGAGCCGCTCAACACGATCCTTCCGGTTTCCATCACATAGCCCCTATCTGCAATTTCTAATGCACGCCAAACATTTTGCTCCACTAAGAGGATTGTGATACCTTGTTTATTTATTTCCATGAGCAATTCGAAAACTTGGGCCACTATTTTGGGGGCCAATCCAAGAGATGGCTCGTCGAGCATCAATAGCTTTGGTTGCGACATTAAACCCCGCGCTATCGCCAACATCTGCTGCTCCCCCCCGCTCAGCGTTCCAGCTATTTGTCTCTTCCTCTCTTTCAAAATTGGGAAGAGCTCATATACCCATTTTAGGGTTTCATCCCTAGCCTCCCTCGCCTTTGGCGTGATGGCCCCCAGCCTCAAGTTTTCCTCAACGGTTAAGCGGGTGAATAGCATCCTCCCCTCCGGGATTAAGGCTATTCCTTTTTTTACCCTCTCATGAGGCGGAATTTTCGCTATGTCCTCTCCAGAGAAAATAATTGCACCAAATTTTGGATACATAAGTCCCGCAAGCACCCTAAGCGTAGTAGTCTTCCCCGCTCCATTTGAACCAACTATTACAATTATCTCCCCCTCTTTTACGTCGAAGGATACATCCCATAAAACTTGGACATCTCCATAGGAGGCGTTAAGGCCTTCAACGCTAAGCATATCTCTCCCCCAAGTAAGCTTCGATAACCTTTCGGTCCTCGGCGACCTCCTTAGGCTTCCCTTCCGCTATCTTCTCGCCATGATGCAGCACTATGATCCTATCGGCGATCGACATGAT
>JAWCOP010000017.1:0-9189 GCA_038847005.1 Bathyarchaeia archaeon
CCGAGAAGGAGCTCAGGCTTAAGGGGAAGGGGGCCTTCAAGAGGGGCTAAGTGGGAGGGTTCGGGCCTCGGGCCCTCCCCCGGGGCATGCCCTTAACCAAGGTCATATCCCGCCTCCTAGCCTCCGCGAAGGCCCTCATGCGCTCAACCACCGAGATGAGCCTACTCTCGCAGGCGGATTTATCCGCCCCAAAGGCCAATATCTCGATCGGGAGGCCCGATTCGGGCCTATAATCCTTGATCAAGGGCTTCAGGTAAACATCGGGTATTTCCCTAGATATTTCCTCGACGAGGGGCGAGATCTCGGATTCACGCATGGAAACGATGGCCTTCGCGCTCAAGGCCACGCGCCCGGTTCTGGCGCTTAGAATGGGCCTCAGGCGCTTCGAGAAAAGGGCCCTGACCTCCCTCGGCGGGCCCGGGAGGGCGATCAGGGTCGCGCAGCCGACCTCCACGATCGTGGCGGGGGCCCCTCCCAGAGGGCTCAGGATGCACTCTCCACTCTCCAATGTCCTAGCCATCAGGGCCACGTTCCTCGGAAGCCCTTCGACGGGGACTCCCCTCCTGAGGGCATAATCCTCCAACGCGCCCCGGTCGAAGACGATCTTCTTATTCGTCAGCCTCGCCAGAGCTTCTATAGTCAAATCGTCCGAGGTCGGGCCCAAGCCCCCGGTCGTAACGATGAGTTGGGCCCTCCGTTCCAAGGCCTCCCCTAGGGCCGCGCAGATGTCGTCGAGGCTATCCCTGACGCAGGTTATCCTCCTCACGATCGCCCCGATCCGCGTCAATTGATCGGCTATCCAGAAGGAGTTCGTATCCTTGATCCTCCCATAGCACAATTCATCCCCTATGGCGAAGATCTCGGCGATCATCCCTACGCGGACGGTATGGGTTGGGAGGTTATAAATTTGGGTTAGTAATAGCTGAGCATGACATGGGGCCGGGGATGATCGAGAAGAGGATACTCCGCCATATAGATGAAAAAATGGCTGTAGGGCTCCTAAGGGAGCTTGTAGGGATCCCCAGCCCGAATCCCCCGGGGGACACCCGCGAGGTGGCGAGATTCCTAGCGAAGATCGCTGGGGAGGTCGGGCTCGATGCGACCATGTTCCAAGTCGAGGATGTACACGCCAGCGTCGTTGCCCGGCTCGATGGGGCTGGCGGCGGGAGATCCTTGCTTCTTAACGGCCATATAGATACCGTGCCCGTTGGGGATCGGAGCAAATGGTCGGTGGACCCGTTCGCCGCCCCGCTGAGCGATGGAAGGATATTCGGGAGGGGGTCCAGCGATTGCAAGAGCGGAGTGACAGCCATGCTCATCGCCGCGGACGCCTTGGTGAGATCGGATGCACAATTGAGAGGAAGCGCCATCTTGGCCATGGTAGCTGGCGAGGAGACCTTAAGCTTGAAGGGGACGGGGCATTTATTGGAGGTTGGGGCAATAAGGGCGGATGCGGCGATAGTCGTCGAGCCCACGGCCCTCCCGAATGGAATCCTCCATATCTTCACGGCATCCAGGGGGATGATATGGCTCGAGGTCGCGGTCGAGGGGGTAGCGGCTCACGCGAAGGTGGCCCATATGGGAGTGAATGCCATAGAGAAGATGGCGAAGATCGTTCTGGCCCTTCAGGGCTTGAAGTTTCCGAGGAGCTTGGAGCATCCCCTTTGTGGGATGCCCACGATAAACGTTGGGACAATAGAGGGCGGCACCAGCCCCTCGGTGGTCCCGGATAGGTGCCTAATGAGGCTCGATAGGGATACGGTGCCCGGGGAGGATTCCGCGGCTGCGATCGATCAAATAGTCAAGCTCATAGAAGATCTCAAGCAGGAGGATAAGGACCTGAGGGCCTCCGTCAGGACCATATTGGCGGAGGAACCCGTCGAGGTTTCCAAGGATGAGGGAATTGTGAGGATTCTTAAGGAGAATGTGGAGGCGGTGCAGGGGGTCGAGGCGAAGTTCGGGGGAATTATCGGAGCCAATGATTCGCGCCTCCTCATAAGGAGCGGTATACCGACCGCCATATGTGGCCCCGGCATAACGACCCAGTGCCATAGCGCGAACGAATATGTCGAGGTAAGGTCCATAGTAAACGCGGCCAAGGCATATGCCCTCACGATAGCCCAGTTCTGCGGATGATCGAGGGACCGGGCGATTAAAGATTGATTTGGAATCAATCGGATTTAAGCCTTCTTCAGGACGCCAATTTTTAAGGGGCCGAGCTCTCTAAAGCCAATGGGAGATTTGCCTTCTAGTAGCCGATAATCCGCCGCCGTTTGCTTTATTAGCAAAATCGCATGGTCTTTATTTGATGAGATATGAGGAGGATCGGACTCGGGATAATAGGGGTTGGATGGATCGGCGGGATGAGGGCCTTCGCGGCCTCCTTGAACTCAACGGTTGAAACCCTAGCCTTAGCCGACATAGTTGAGGATAGGGCCAAGGAGCTGGCCCAGAAATATCGGGCCGCATTCTGGACCACGGATTATAAAGAGATATTGAGGCGCGAGGACATAGACGCCGTCGTCGTTTCAACGACGCCCGAGGAGACCCATTATCCAATCGCCTTGGAGGCCCTGAAATCCGGGAAGCACGTCCTCTTGGAAAAGCCAATGGGCCTCAGGCTGGAGGAGGCGGATGAGCTGATAGAGACGGCCAAGAGGAATAACCTATACTTGACGATCGGTTATACCAAGAGGTTTATCCCAAAGTACGCCTTCGCCAAGAAGTGCATAAGCGATGGCACCCTCGGGAATATTACCACGGCCTTCGCATACACCAATATCACGGTGGAACTTGGCAAGAAGATAGCTGGGAGGGTCAAGCTCACACCGATAACCATGGAGGCGACCCATTATATTGACTATATGCTCTGGTGCACCGATGGGATCCCGGAGAAGGTCTATGCGCAGCATGCGTGGGGCATGATGAGGGATAAGTATGGCGCCCCGGATTCCAGCTGGCTGATGATGGGCTTGAAGAGCGGAGCGCTTTGCACAATAGGGGCGAATTGGACCCAACCCCCCGGATGGCCCCATCAATCGATAATGTACCACGAGTTCATAGGGACCAAGGGCGTTCTCACGATGGATAATACGCGCAGGGATTTGATCCTAAAGACGGACAAGGTTTACTTCCCCCTGTCCCCCACGCCGGGCGAGATCTTGGGATTGGGCGAGTTCTTCGAAGGGCCATTGAAGATCGAGACGGATCATTTCATAAGATGCGTGGCCGAGGGCATCGAGCCGCTCGTCAAGCCGATCGAGGCCCGAAGGGCCATGGAGGTAACGATAGCGGCGGACCTATCGGCCGAGAGGGGGCAGCCCGTGGAATTGCCGCTCCAATGATCTGGGGCCGCTTACTCCCCTTTTCTTCCCCCCGCTCGAGTTCTCCGCTTCGCATCGCCCCAAGGATCGGTGCCATCGCGAAGCAAATCGCTTCATGGAGGCCCAAAATCCCCTACCCTTCCAAGGGCAGGATCTCCCCGCCGAGCCCTTCCAATTTCTCCCTCAAGTAGCGGCTGGCCTCCTCATTCTTTCGCTTCAGGGCCTCCCCCTCGGCCCCTCGGGAAGTTATGCTGAACTCCACGATTGGTTCGGGCGCCCCCTGTTTCGGATGCGATTTTATGTAGACGTATGGGGCGTATATCCTCATAGCCTCTTCTATTATGGGAGCCATGAAGCTCTCACCAAGGCCCTTGACGATGAAGCCCGATTCCACGAAGGCCAGCCCCCTCAACTCCCTCAATATCTCACTCTCGATGCTATCCTTGAATATGGCCTCCATCTCCTCCGGAACTCCGGGCAAGCAAATGATCCTCGTGGCGCCGGCTTCGATGAGGACGCCCGGGGCGGTGCCAATGGGGTTTCGCAAGGGCCTCGAGCCAAGGGGGAGCGTCGCCATCTTCGCCCTTACGCCGGCCGCCGAGGGTTTTTTTATCACCCCCCTCCTGAGGAGGTCCTCATACCTCTGGTTCACCCAAGAGAGCGCCTCCCCATCGACCCTCATCGGCCTGCCCAAGGCCTTAGCGACCCCCTCGAGGGTCATATCGTCGTAGGTCGGCCCCAGCCCCCCGGATGTTATCAGGAACTTGGGCGAACGCCTCAGGATCTCCCCGATCGCCTCCGAGATCTCCCCCAAGTCGTCCCCCACGACCGTCATCCTTCTGCAGGTCCCGCCCAAGGAGGTTATGCGGCGGGCCAGCCATTGGCTGTTCGTGTTCAGGACCTTCCCGGTCAATAACTCGTTCCCTATGAAGAGGAGCTCGAAAGTTATCTCCTCGTTAGGGCTCATAGCCAGAACCTTCCGATGCCATCGGGTTCTAGCCTATATTCAGTCATCGATTTTTAAATTTATCCGAATACTGAGGAAGTGAAAAAGAAAAGGGATAGGGAAATGGCGCGGGCCGAATTATTGGTCTAGGATTTCTTATACGACATCGCCAAGATGTCGGCCACGTTATAGACTTTCTGCGGCAGATTCAGCCTCTTTACGGCGTCCATGAGCTGTATCGTGCAGAAGGAACAGGAGGTCACGAAGGCATCGGCCCCGGTCTTCGCCATGCGCTTGACCTTTTGGTCTGCTATCTTATAGGATAGCTCCCTCCTCCCGGCCCTGACGCCGCCTCCGGCCCCGCAGCAAAGGTCCTCCCCATCCGTCTTTATGTATTTCAGGCTCGGCACCAACTTCAGCAGCGTTATGGGCTCTTGGCCTATCTCCTGATGCCTATTCAGGTGGCATGGGGCATGATAGGTCACCTTCATGTCCAGCGGGCGCAGGTCCTTCACGTTCATCCTATCCACACCCAAGACATCGACCAAATACTCGTTTATGTCGTACGCCTCGAACTCATATGGCTTCTCGCCCAATTGATGGAGCACTATCGGCCAATCCTGCTTTATGGTCGACATGCAGCCCGGGCATAGGCCGACGAGTTTCTTGACGCCCAGCCTCCTGAAATAATCAACGTTCTTCTTGACCAGCTCGTAGGCCGTCTTCCTAGCCCCCGATCTGAACATGACGCTGCTGCAACAGACGAATTCCTTCGGTATGCGGACCCTGACCCCATTCCTCTTGAGGACCTCTATGGCGTTGAGGCCCGTATTCTGGAGCCTCAAGTTTATCAGGCAACCCGGGAAGAAGAATACCTCGTCCACGGCCTTCTCCGGCTCTATTACATCGGGCACCATCTCGACCAGCGGGGTCGATATCACCTCTATGGCGTAGCCCGTCTTCGAGGCGTTCTCTATGAACGATTTATGGCCCTCGAGCGGGCCGAGCCCCTCTTCGACGGCGTGGGCCCTGAGCCTCTCTATGGCCTTCCTGCGTATATCCAGGTGGTGGGGCATGCAGACCTCCTTGCAAACGCCGCAGCTTGTGCAATCGTATAGGCCGTTGGAGAAGGCCAAGCGGACCCTATCGTCGGCATCCCTCGGATCCAGCTCGAACCTAGCTATCCTCCCCATGACCGCCGGGCCCGCGAACTCCTGCCAAGCCTCCCCGGCCGCTGGGCAGGCGTTGAGGCAAGAGAAGCATTCTATGCAGGACCTAAGCTCGGCCGCGTCGGCGACCTCCTCGCGCAGGAGTATCTCGGGCCTCTTTGGCGGAGCCCTCCGCTCCAAATAGGGCCTTATCTTCTCCAAGCGCTTGATCCCCTTGCTCAGGTCGACGGCCAAGTCCCTTATCACAGGCATTCGCTCCAAGGGCCTCAGCGTATACGTCTGCCCCGGCTCGATCCTAGTCCTGCAGGCCAGTCCCGGCTTATCGTTTATGGTAATTGCGCAGGACCCGCATTGCCCCGTCCGGCAGTTCCACCTATAGGCCAAGCTAGGGTCTATGTTATCGCTTATGTAGCGAAGCGCGTCTAGGACCGTCATCCCCTTTTTGAATGGGATCTCGTGCCTCTCCAAGCGCGGCGCGTCATCCCTCTCCGGATCATACCTGGAAACGTTGATGACTACCTTCTCATTCGCCATTCCCATTCACCTCCGCTAAGAGGATTTCTCCATCCACGGCGGCTTCCACCTCGTTATCACAACGGGCTTAGTATAGAGCCTCATCCCGCCCCCCTCCTTTTTGACGTATATGTTCACGAACCACTTCTCGTGGTTGGGCTTCGGGAAATCCGTCCTATAGTGAGCCCCCCTGGATTCCTCCCGCATGAGGGCCGATCGCGTGAGGATCTCCGAAACCAGTAGCATATCGGATATCTCCAAGGCCCCAACGAGCTCCATGTTATACCTGGTGGACTTGTTGTCCGTGTAGATCCTCGGCTCATCCTTGGTGCGCATGAGGACTATCTCGTCGAGGGCGCTCTTCATGTCCCGGCCGTTCCTGAATATCCCGACCTTGTCCCACATGAGCTTCGCGAGCCTCCTCTTGAGCTGGGATTGGCGTACCCCATCCTTCCTCTCCAAGGGCGCGAAGACGCGCTCGTACTCCGCCTCGATTTGCCTCCTATCGAGTTTCGGCATGTCGTTGCTCAGCGCATAGGAGGCCGCCGATTCGCCTGCGATTGCCCCGAAGACTAGGTTGTCCGCGAGCGCATTCCCGCCGAGCCTATTGCCGCCGTGGACCCCACCCGCCACCTCGCCGGCGGCGTATAGGCCCCTCATGTTCGTTTCGCATTTAGCATTTATCTTGATGCCCCCCATGTAGTGATGGGCCGTTGGGGTTACCTCCATCGGCTCGTTCCTTATGTCGACGCCGAAGTCCAAGAAGTCATGAAGCATCGTCGGCAATACCTCCTCGATCAAGGATGAGGGCAGGAAGGATACATCCAAGTATACGGCCCCATGCTCGGTTCCCCTACCCTCGAGGATCTCGGTGGCGATGGCCCTCGAGACCTGATCCCTCCCGGCCAGCTCCATCATATCGGGATGATACCGCTTCATGAACCTCTCCCCGAACTTGTTGAGCAATATGCCCCCTTCTCCCCTAACGCCCTCCGTGACCAACATCCCCCTAGCGGACTCCGGGAAGGCGACGCCGGTTGGATGGAACTGGTATTGCTCCATATCGACGAGCTCCGCCCCGGCCTTGTAGGCCATCGCGTAACCGCTGCCCACATCGGCTTGGGCGTTGGTCGTTATCTCATAGATCCTCCCGGCCCCGCCGGCCGCCATGACGGTGGCCTTGGCCCTATAGACCCTGAAATCGCCCCTCCTGATGTCAAGCGCCGTGACTCCCGCTATGGCCGGCCCGTCGGTAAGGAAGGAAGTGGCGTAGACCTCGTCGTGGACCTCGATGTCCCTCCGCCTCATCTCGTCGACGAGGGTGACCATTATCTCATGTCCGGATCTATCGGCCGCATAGCAGGCCCTCGGGAAGCTCTGCTTCCCGAACGGCCTTTGAGCGATCTTCCCATCCGGGGTCCTCGAGAAAAGCGCGCCGAACTCCTCGAGCTCGAGGACCCTCTCGGGCGCTTGCTTCGCCAAGATCTCCACCAGCTCCTGATCGTTGAGCCAAGCGCCCCCGGAAACAGTATCGTAGCCATGGCTCTCCCAGCTGTCCCTTGGGTCAGAGTTCCCCAAGGCCGCGTTGATGCCCCCCTCCGCCATGACCGTATGGGCCTTGCCGAGTATGTCCTTGGTTATGACCGTGACCCGAACGTTGTGGTTCGATGCCTCTATGGCGGCCCTGCAACCGGCTCCTCCGGCCCCAACCACCAACACATCCGTGTCTATTACCTCGTATTTCATATCAGCGCACCACCTTCGCCTTCACGGCCGACAGCTCCTCAGAGGGGGCGACCGTCACGGTTTCGATATCGAAGTTCTTCCTAAGGGCCTCCACGATCGTTTCCTCGGCCCATTCCTTGGCCTTTGCCATCGCCTCCTCATGGGTTTCCGCGGTCACGTTCCGATCTAGGCGCATCATCACGTTCCACGGCTCATCCTCATCTGACCTCTTGACGAAGGCCCAAAAAGCCCTAGACCCCTCGGGCACCTTTATCCGCCCGCTCATGTTGTACCATTCCTTTATCCTTATCCTACCCTCCTCCTCGACCTCCTTGACGGCCTTGCTCATCTTCAAATCCCCTATATCCGGGAGCTCCTTCAGGATTCCGAAGAGCTTCTTGCTCGTCGAATCGAGCTCGAAGGCCTTCATCTTGGCCATCAAATATACGTCGGCTCTTAATACGGGCAATTTTGACGCCTCTCGAATTGCGTATTTATGGATATGTGGATATCCTTAAATAATTTTGCTGGCAGGCCTGCTCGCCGGTTAACCTTAGATCCCATTGTTTCCCTTAAAATATCCCTCGGCAGAGCCGCTCCCGGGAAAACGTTTTAAATCGTCTAGGCCCGGGATGGAGTGCGTGGCCGCCGTAACGTAGCTTGGTTAGCGTACAGGCCTGAGGGGGGTCGCCCTCCGGCCAATGGAGCCTGGAGGCCGGGTTCAAATCCCGGCGGCGGCCCTCAAACATCCCCCTGCGCGGGCTGAATAGGGGATCGGGCCGGTAGTTCAGTCCGGTACGCCCTTCGGGGCCGAGGAACGTCCGGTTTGCAAGCCCTCAAGAGCCGAAAAGCCGGAAAGCCGCGGGTTCGAATCCCGCCCGGTCCACCATTGAAATCAGGCACGAAGGGATATTCCATTTGGATTTTAGGAACTTGATCATTCCAATACCTCGTCCTGTCCCTCTTCGGCGAGCCTTTAGATATCATTCGGAGGCGAGGCCTTGTCCAGCTTCGCGTAATGCCATGTTTCCTTCTTCGCCCTCTTCTTGAGAGGGCTTTATGGAGTTATTGGTAATTATAGTGGTTTTTATTACAATGATTTCTAGCTATTAAATCCTATGAAAATTGAGGATTTGCCGACTTGCGCCATTTCCCAAGGGCCTTTCCCATGGAAGGTTAGCTAGCGCCACCCCCCAACCCAATCGTTTCAAGAATTGAGAGATTAGCTCTTAGAGACGAGGAAATGATTATTCCAAAATCATCGCAGGGCCCGCGAATCACATCCTTAATAGGGGGCGGGTTCCCCATGCAAAGGGGTCGCTTAAGTATCATGCGCGGATCCCGTATGGATTGAGGGGGATTAGATGAGGATAATCTTGGAGGCGAGCCTCTCTGCCAATGAGAGGAAGTTCTTGGGGGCCTTCCTCTTGGCCATCGTAGCCCTTTCGGCCTCAACGGCCTTCCTGATAGCTGGGAATCGGAACCTTTCCTCGGAACTGGAATCGATCAGAGC
>JAWCOP010000018.1:0-9181 GCA_038847005.1 Bathyarchaeia archaeon
TATCTCCGATCTATCCCCGAAGATCCCCATTGGGATGGCGAACTCGTAGATCATATGGGGCGAGGTCGAATAGGGATCGTTGGCCGCATCGTTCGTCGATGCCGCCTCCACCCCCAAGGGATCGCCTTCCATGCCTTTCCAGATCTTCCCATCGTTGTGATAAATCGTCTTCTTGGCAACGCCTCCCCTCCAATCCAGGCTTATCATGTAATCATCCGGCTGGAGAGCATCCGACTTGTCGTTGTTGATATCCAACCTCACCCTCCCGCAATCCCCATCGTCGGGGGTCGCATCCTTGATGAAGTCTATCAGGACGTATAGGAAGGATTCGTCGCGTTTTATGAGGAAGCATCCCAGATCCTCCGGAAATTCGGTGGCATCCCTCCATTCATCCGGCGCCGTCCATTTTCCATCGATTGTGACCTTGTTGATGGAGGGTTTGATCGCGGAGGCGGAGGGGGCCCGCGGTTTTGGCTGGGATATTTCGACATCCAATGGGAGGGCATGGATCGATGGGAGATCCCATAGCGAACGCGGATCGGGTTTGGAGGACGCGATCGCGACTGGATTCAGGAGGAGCAAAATCAAGAGGGCGGGCACAAGAGGCATAATCCGCATTCGAATTACGCCTCGTATGTATTTATTCAATCATTTGCTATTTAAGGCTTGCCGTGGCCCGGCGGGGTCGTCAACTTAACGCCATCAGTTTATGGATGGCCGCATGGGCCCTCATCCACTAGGACGAGGGGCCTATTGGCGCAGCCATTCGGGATGCGCTTCAGGAAGGGGTCGGCCGCTGGGATCGAACCCGGTCCAGCTGATTTGGGCGGCCGAGGCCCCCCTCGATGCCAGATCCCCGGCGGCCCATAACGTCCCAATGGGCTTCGCCTCGTCCATGGCCACGGCCTCCTTGGCCCTCCTGAGCTGAGCCCGCTCTATGTTTGTAAGGGCAAGGATCCCAAAAACCACCATTGGCCTTTTCGCCATCCTCATTGGAGCGATCGTTTTGGCAACGGGGGTCCAAAGAGGGGCTCCTCCCGTATCGCCCGCGCCATCCCCACCTCAATCCAAGGAGGGGTCGTCGGGCGAAACGGCCGCCCAACCAAGTCAAACGTTCATATGTTGAGGTGCCTGCGTATGCAGGGCCCCGCGGGAGGTAGCTACGAGTCGTTGTTTCAGGTTGCACGGGGTTGCCATTTAACGGCGCGATTATAACGCCGTTGACCCCCCCTATAGGGGGGAGGGGTCGCGAAAGGGCCATTTTGAAATCTTGATTAAAATCAAATAAATCAAGTTTTTCAAATTCCGGCCAAATGGAGCCAATTTCCGGCCCTTTTTGGCGAGGAAAATCAAAGGAATCAATGGAAAATCAATAAAAATCAAAGAAATTGGAATTTCGGCGAAAGGGGCGCAAAGAATCAAAGTAAATCTGGCGAATAAAGCGGAGCTGGGATCGCGGCGGATCGGCCCGGATGCCCAAGGGCACCCATTGGTCAGCTCATCCGGCCCCTCGGAGCATTAGGTCCATCGCCCTCTTCGCGACCTCCTCGCTCTCGGATACGTAATCCTCGGGCAAATGATCCTCGTAGGAGTTGGCGTGGAGGCTTTCGGCGTGGCGGAACGCATCCCTCAGCCCCCATTCGGGATGCTCCTATGCGTCCCCAGGCCAACGCCCTCTTCGGCCGCGAGGGCCTTAACGGCCTCAACGAACGCCCCCCAGAGCTTCCCTGATGCTTGCGGGTAATCCCCCTTGGCCAAGAGCCCCCCGCCTCCTTTAGATATTTCGAGTTGAGCCTTAGGTAATCCGCCTTTGCCATCATCCATCGCCCAGCTCAACCGCGGACCGGGGATTTATCCCTTGTGGCCCTAGGATTCCCGTTCCAAGGCGGGCGCGATCGCTGAGGCGCTTAGGGTTCCAATGGATTGCTGGCCGATGCTGGGATCGGCCCGATCGGCGCCAACGCGTTCCCTGAGGTCCCGCTGGCCTCGGGACGCGGGGCTCGAATCTTTCCGAAATGCTTAATTTTCAGATCTACCTCAAATCCGATGATTGAATATGTCGGAGGAAGAGGAGCTCAAAATCGGAAGGCGGGGCGAAATCTACACAACCGAAGGGATAAGGAGGAAAATCGGCCTCGTCCCGGGCGGGAGGGTCATGGCCTCTTTGGAGGGGGATAGGTTGATCCTTCGGCCCAAGCCAACCGCGCTGGACCTCCTCGAAAAGCCGAGGGTGAATCCCAAGCCCCTGAGCCCAAGGGAGCTATCGAAGCTCAGGGGGGAGCTGGCCCGGGAAATTGAAGCCAGATAGGATCCGGATCCGCGAGGCCTTCTTGGATACGACCTTCCTCCTGCCCTTTTTCCAGATAGGCGTGGAGGTCGAGGCCTTCGCGCTGGAGGATTTCAAGGGGTTCTTGGCGAGGCTCCGCCGGGTCCACTTCAGCGAGCTCTCCGTGTTCGAGGCCAAGGCGAAGCTGCGAAGGCTCGCGGGGAGGGATCCCGCCTACGCGCGGGCCCTGGAGGCCTTCGGGGCCAACTTGGCCGCGCTTAGGGAGGACGAGAGGTTCGTTTTCCACCGCTACACGGCTCAGGACGACGGGAACTTCAACCTGATTTGCTCCAAAGGCCTTGGGCTCGATAGCTTCGATGCGATCATATTGGCCCAAGCCCTAAGCGTGGGGGTATTGATCACCGAGGATGGGGAGATCCTCGCGCTCAGGGAAAGCGGCGCGCTCGCGGGCGATCCGATCCTGGGGGAGGTCGAGATCAAGCGATGGAAGGAGCTTAGGGGCGAATGGGGATGAAAGGGCCCGCGGTCCGGCAAAACCGCTCCCCAAAATCCGGGGCGCTCCTTTCGGGATAGGATCTTGGGCCTGAATCGTGAGGCCGCTCCAGAATCGAGAGCCCATCGCCCCTGCTCCATCGCGCATCGGCGATTTATCCCTTGTGGCCTTTGGGATCCCCGGCCCCAAGGCGGGGCGCGATCGCGATATAACGTTGCCATGGAGCTAGACGGGCTTGGGGAGGACGATCCTATCCCCCTCCAGCTTGGCGCCCCTCCTCTCGAGCTCCACCTTGAGCTCCTTGAGCCTTTGAGATATGCCCAAGTTGTCGAGGACGATCTCGCCCCCCAACAGGGCGCTTACGATTATCGGGGAGCTTAGCCTCCCCTCGAGCTCGCTCGCGCTCACGTTGAATACGTTCACGATCAGCCCCCTCCCCTCGATCGGTGCATCGCCATATATGGCGAGCAGATCGTAATCGCTCAACAAGGTCCCCCCGCCGCCGGCCCTGGAGCCGAATAGCAACAGGGCGACCTTCCTGCCCCTCAAGGACTCAACGAGCTCCTCGTAGGCCCTCTTGGACTCCGCATCAATCCTGCGCAAGGAGCTTACGACACTCATCGACGATCCCCTCCGCGATCGCGTATGCCCTCTCCGCCTCCCCTCGATCGTATTGGCTGATCCTCGCGTTCGGATATCTGGCTTGAAGGTAGTGGTCCTCGAGCTCCTCGAGCGCATCCTTGGGGGGTAGGCGCAAGCCCTTTAGCGACTTGGCCTCCTCGGCCAGCCTCGAGAGCGAATGGGTCAATAGATGGACGCGGGCGAAGGCCACCAATACGCCCCTCAGGGCCCCCTCGGCCGCCTGTTGGGAGTGGAAGCAGCTGAGCGAGTAGATCCCCTTCTCCAGCGCCAGCTTGGCCAACCGGAGGTGCTCCTCGGCCTTCTCCAGCCAACGGGCGCCCTCCGAAGCGGACATTTCTATAATCAAAAGCGCGCCCGCATATTTAAGCCGGATGCGGGGCCGCTCAATATGCCAAGCCCGATCGATCCCGTTGAGGAGGGGAAGGGGCTAAGGCCAAGGGGACGGCCATGGCGCGGCAATGCTTATATATGGCCATAGTATATTATCAATTGGTAATACCAATGGGTAAACTCGTGACGATTTCCGCCAAGATAAGTAAGGAATTGAAGGAAAGGGCCGATGAGCTGGCGATAAACATAAGCGCATTAGTGAGAAGGGCCCTCGAGGAGGAGGTCAAGAAAAGGGAGCTCCGGAGGGCGCTGGAGGGCCTCGAGGAGGGGTTGAGGGGGGCCCCGGAGCTCCCCGAGGGGACCGTCGTTGGGATCATACGCGATATGAGGGAAGGTCGGGCGGTTGTCGAATGAGCTCGCCGAGGCCGTATTGGATGCCTCGATCCTCATCCAAGCCTTGGTTAGGGAGAGGCATACCGATGCGGCCCTGAGGCTCCTGAGGGCCCTCAAGGCCATATACGCGCCGTCGCTCGCCCTCTACGAAGCGGCCAACGCTTTGGTGATATTGGCGCGGAGGGGCTTCATGGGCAAGGAAGATGCCATTAGGAGGCTGGAGCGCCTGAGGGCCTTGCCAACGCTCAGCCTCAGGGAGGTCGCCTATGGAAGGGCCATTGAATTGGCCATCGAATTGGGGATCACCTTATACGATGCCTCGTATCTGGCCCTGGCCATTCAAACCGGCGCTCCGCTTATAACGGCGGATTGGGAGCTTTATGAGAGGGGGAGGTCGGCGGCCAAGGTGATTCATGCGAGCGAGGTTTCGCCTTAGGAATCCATCAGCCCTCGCCAAGGGGGATCCCCCGGCCGGGATCAATCCGCCCGCGTGCCTCCTGTACCAATCGGCCCCCTCCCCGATTGCCGAGCTCGAAGATCTGAGGGCCCCATATCGCTCGTATCTGGCCTATAGGAGCGCATCAAGCGCCCTCGTCGTTCGATCCCCTTATGGGGCATCATGGCCCATCCGCCCCCTCATGCCCCGAGCGGATAATTTTTATAATCCCCCATCGGCCCTTTCGGGCCCCGATGCCCTTGCCGCCCTATTGGGAGCTCGTGAAGGCCCTGACGGCGAAGGATTTCAAGCTCCGCTATAGGAACTCGGCCCTGGGCTTCGCTTGGTCGCTCCTGAACCCCTTGGCCATGATGGGCATAATGACGCTCGTCTTCTCGACCCTGCTGAGGTCGGGCATAGAGAACTTCCCCCTCTTCCTCCTCCCCGCCCTATTGGCTTGGAGGTTCTTCTCGATAGGGACCTCGATGGCGCTTTGGTCCGTGCTCAACAACGCCCCCTTGGTCTCCAAGGTCTACTTCCCCAGATGGCTCCTGATCCTATCGAGCAACCTCGCCAACCTATTGGGCTCCTCGCTCGAGTTCCTGGCCCTCCTGCCCCTGATGGCCCTCTTGGGCATGCGCCCCTCCCCCTCGGCCCTCCTGCTGCCCTTGATCTTGGCCCTGGAGTTCCTCCTGATCTTCGCCATCTCCCTCCCGCTCTCGGCGCTTAACGTTTACTATAGGGACGTCCACCAGGTTTGGGACATAGCCCTCCAAGCGGGCTTCTTCCTGACGCCGATCTTCTACAGCGCCGACCTGATACCGGGAAGGTACTTGGGCCTATACCTCTTGAACCCGATGGCCCGGATCGTCCAATGCGCCAGGAAGATCTTCTACCTGGGCTCCCTCCCCGAGCCGGCGGATTTTGGGATACCGCTCTTGGAGGCGATCCTTTTGCTGGCCCTCGGGGCCATCGCCTTCTCCAAGCTCGAGCCTAGGTTCGCCGAGGAGGTTTGACGCCCATGGGCGGCTCCAATGCCGTAAGGGTCGAGGGCCTTTGGAAGAGGTTCAGGATACCGCACGAGAGGAGGAATACGATCCTCGACGCCCTGGCGGGGATCCTGGGCGGCAGGCCGCTCTCGTACGAGGAGTTCTGGGCCCTGAGGGATATCAGCTTCTCCCTTCGGGAGGGCGAATCGCTGGGCATCGTGGGGCCCAATGGGAGCGGGAAGAGCACCCTCCTCAAGGTAATGGCGAGGATCCTCAGGCCCGATAGGGGCAGGGTCGAGGTCAAGGGCAGGGTGGCGCCGATCCTGGAGCTCGGCGTAGGGTTCCATCCCGATCTGAGCGTCAGGGAGAACGTCCTGGTATACGGCTCGATAATGGGCCTTGGGAACAGCTATGTGAAGGGGCGGATGGATTCGATCCTCCAATTCTCGGGCTTGGAGAGGTTCAGGGATGCGAAGCTGAAGAACCTATCATCGGGGATGCAGATGAGGCTCGGCTTCTCGGTCGCCATTGAAACGGACCCGGATATATTCCTCGTGGACGAGGCCCTGGCGGTCGGGGATATGGAGTTCCAGCGCAAATGCCTCGATAAGTTCAGGGAGTTCAGGGCGGAGGGGAGGACCATAATCCTCGTATCCCATGCCCTCGACCTGATAAGGGAGTTCTGCGATAAGGGGCTGTTCCTCTTGGGGGGCGAGGTCGCGGGCTTCGGGGAGGCCGGGGCGGTGGTGGAGGAATATGCCCGAAGGGCCCAGGGCCGATAGGGCCTATTCGGCCTTGGGATCGGGTCGGCCGCCGAAGGTCTCCGTCCTGATACTAAACTACAACGGCCTCAAATGGCTCCCGGCCTGCCTATCCAGCGCCCTCAGGACCGATTACCCGAACTTGGAGATATGGCTCGTCGACAATGGGAGCTCGGACGGCTCCATCGAATACGTCAGGGGAAATTTCCCATCCGTCGGGATAATGGCGAATGGCCGGAACCTCGGCTTCGCAGAGGGCTATAACAGGGCCATAAGGGCGATCGACGCGGAGTTCGTCGCCCTCCTGAACACCGATACGGAGGTCCTCGAGCCGGGCTGGGTGGGGCATTTGGTCGATGCGGCCTCGGGGGATCGAAGCATAGCGGCGGTGGCCTGCAAGCTCGTCTCCATGGAGGACCCGGCCCGATTGGACTCGGTCGGGGGGATGGGGATACCCTTTTGGAGGGGCTTCGTCGACATAGGCCGCGGGGAGCCCGATCGGGGCCAATACGACGGCCCCGGGTTCGAGCCCTTCGCCTTCTGCGGCGGGGCCGCGCTGATAAGGAGGGATGCCTTCCTCAGGGCGGGCGGATTCGACGGGAAGTTCTTCCTATACGCGGAGGACGCGGACCTCTCCTGGAGGCTAAGGCTCTTGGGCCATCGGATAGCCTACGCCCCGATGGCGAAGGTCGCCCATTACTTCTCCGGGACGGCGGGCCAAAGGGCCATAAGCCCCGAGAAGCTCTATTATTGCCATAGGAACCTCCTAAGGGCCATCCTGAAGAACTGCGGCCGATCTCTGGCTTGGGCCCTCCGGAATTGCCTCCTCTTCAGCCTCTTGATGATCGCGGGCTTCGCCATCCTCGAGCCCAAGAAGGCGTTGGCGGCCCTGAGGGCCCTGCTGTGGAACTTGGCCAACTTCAGGGATACGTGGGCTTGGAGGCTTAGGATACAGGCTGGGAGGAGGGTCGGCGAATGGGAGATCCTGCGCCTGATGTACCCGGGGCTGAGGAGGTATCGGCCCCCGGAGCGGGCCGGGCTGAGGAGGGTCTTGGACATCCTATTCGAGCATAGCCAGCTCGCGACCCTAAACCCGGGCCGATGGCGCGGCTAGCCCGGGGCCCCCCGGGCGGATGGGCCCCGCCCCCGCGATCGCGGCGCGCGGGAATCGGTTGAAACGGCGCTGGATGGAATGAAGCTCTTGGGGCCGCCGGATGGCCCCTAGCCCAAGAAGGCCTTGAGGGCGGTCGCTAGGACCGCGATCAATATGGGTATGTTGAAGCCCACCAGGAGCCTCTCGACGATCCCGATGCGCTTATCAACGTAATACCTCATATCCTCGAACCTGCGATTTATATCATCGAAGCGCTTGTTCATATCTTCAAATCTCTTATCGCTATAGGCCATCAGGTCCTCGAAGCGCTTATCGATCGCCTCGAACCTCCTATCGCTATATGCCCTTAGGTCCTCGAACCGCCTATTCATATCCTCGAACCTCCCCTCCAAGAAGCCCAAGAGCATCTCGAACCGCTTATCTATGTCCTCCTTGGTGGCGAAGCGATCCCATGGGGCGAGCCTCAGGATCAGGGCCATGAGGGCATCGGGCTTGCGCTCCAACGCCTCGATGATGGCGTCGGGCCTCCGCTTTATGATGGCCACCACGTCCTCCTCGCTCATGAGGCTCGACCACTCGAGCGCATGAGGCCCGCGTTGGGCTTTTAAAGGTTTTTTGACCCCGAGCATCTTGCTCAAATGCCAACGGGCCTCGGGCATCGGCCCCTAAAAGAAGGGGCCCCATGCCTCCCCCCATGTTTTTTAACCAAGGCGGCTTTTGATGATCGGGCGATGGAATCCTTCGTCGGGACCTCGGGATGGCTATATTCTTGGAACCCGGAGGGGAGCCTCGATTGGTTCGTGAGGGCATCGGGGTTGAACGCCGTGGAGCTGAACATGAGCTTCTATCGCTTCCCCTCCCCGAGGGCGGTCGAATCCTGGGCCTCGAAGGGCAAGGGCTTGAGATGGGCGATAAAGGCCAATAGGCTCATAACCCATTCCTGCAGGCTCAGGGGGAAGGCCCTCGGGCTTTGGGAGAGGTTCCATGGCCTCTTCGGCCCGCTCGAGCCGAGCATAGATTTCTACCTCTTCCAGCTCCCGCCCTCCCTTACGCCCGCCTCCAAGGGCGCCATAGAGGCCTTCGCGGAGGCCACGGGCCTGCGCGAGCGGTTCGCCCTAGAGGTCAGGAACGAGGAATGGTTCGAGGGGGAGCATTTGGAATGGGCCTCCGGGCTGGGAATAACTTGGGTCGGAGTCGATTCGCCCGATCTCCCGATCGATGTATTCAACATAAACGGCCTCGTCTATCATAGGATGCACGGCCGGTCGGCTTGGTATTCGCATTATTATTCGGATGGGGAGCTGGCGGATGTGGCGAGGAGGATCTTGGGGGCGAGGCCCAGGAGGGCCTACGTATTCTTCAACAACGACCACGCCATGCTCGAGAACGCTAGGAGGATGCTGGCCATGTTGAGCGAAAAGGCGAGGCGGGGCCCCTCCGGCAGCTCCCGAGCGAAGCCGGCCAGCGCCCAATAGATCGAAAGGGCCATTCCGAGCTTTTAATTTCTTGAACCTCCCATGTGGGAAGATTTAGTCTACCTATTGGCAAACCTTAAATACTTTCCTTTTGGTAAACGTTTCTGAAGGAAGTTGGGTAGATACACCACCATTTCGGTGAAGATACCGGTGGAGGTTAAGGAGGCCCTCGAAAAGTTCGGCATTAAACCCTCAAAGCTATTGAAGGAGGCCATCAAGAAGGAATTGAGAAGGAGGGAGATCGAGGAAATAGAGGATGAG
>JAWCOP010000019.1:0-8866 GCA_038847005.1 Bathyarchaeia archaeon
ATCGCATTGTTGGCATTGGCCAACCTCGCCGCTCACGTAATCCCCGACTTGGAAACGCCTCACGAGCCTGAAGCCGCATTTCGAGCATTTTATTACGGTGAAGACCTCCGGCGGTGGCTTCAATCGGAGGGCCCGCCTCCTCATCAAGAGGAGGGAGGACGATGCCAAGGCTATGCCGATGGAACCCAGCATGAGGCTGTAGTACGCCTCCTCGCTATGCCCCCCCTGAAGCGAGATAAGGGCCGAGAGGACCATGTAGGCGGAGTATACAAGCACGAATATGCCGAATACGACCATCAACTGGGAATACCAGTTAACCCTGCTCTCCAAGCCCATCCCCTATTGCCCTATGCCTATGGTATTTCCTATCCCGGCGACTATGACCGTATCGCCCTCCTTGGTCCTATCCAATATCAGCCTCCTAATGGCCTCGATCGCCCTATCCGCGGATTCGCTGATCTCCCTCTTCATCGGGGTTATGGCGTCTATGATGCTCTCCTTTATCGCTATCGCGTATAATGGTATCTTGAACTTTGATGCCTCCTCCTCTATCTTGAACCTCTCCGTACCTATCCCCCCTATGGCGGCCCCTATCCCATTGCTTATCTCGCCGCTCTTCTCGCCCTCGAACTTCAGGGCCGCGTCGACCATTATTATGGCGGAGACCCTCCCCTCCAGCTCCTCTATTATCTTCCTTATGGCATCGCCCGGCTTCCCAACGTTCCCGCCAGGGCCCTCCGCCTTGAGGGCTATGATCCTCCTGCCCTCGATGGAGGTTTCCCCCATTACCATATCCTTCTCGATCCTCCTCTTCTCCCGACCCGACATTAGCTTCGAGACGACCAAGGGGCCTATACCATCGCCTATTGGCTGGCCCAAGGCGAAGGCCTTCGTCGCCCCCATCAGGGCCTCCGCCTCCTGCATAACGAGCGGGAGGATCATCTGGAGCTGGAGTATTATGTAAAAGCTCGAGGTCCTCTTGCCGAGGAGGTAGAAGTGGCGCACTATCCTGAAGATCGTATTCAGCGCCAGCGATGCCTCCACTAGGTTCTCCAAGTTATTGACCTGCGCCTCATTGGCCTCCGGCGCTATCCGGCGGATATCGTCCTTGAATTTCATATCCCTGACGTCCAATAGGTGATCGATCTTCCATACGATGCCCGCCGGATCCAGATCAACGGGCATTATCAGGAATTGCTCCAAGAGCGAATCCACGTGGGGCGCGGGATCCTCCCTCGGCTTCCCGATCTCCCTTATCATCTCTATCGCCTTCCTCCTAGCCTCGCCCCTCATCGCGTCGAGCCTCCTCAGGAAGCCGTCTATCTCCCAGAGCATCATCCTCAATTGGATCCTCTGCCCGAATAGGATGAACACGAAGAAGGTGAGGTACATCAGGATGGAAACTATCGTGCCGAGCCTCCCACCCTCGCCGAAGCCCAAAATGCCTTGTTGGAGGGCCGTCGAAATCGCCAAACCCCGCACCTTGATGGCACTCCAGAGGGATTTCCCCGGATTATTATAAACTTTTAAAGAGGGGTTGGCGGCTGTCCGGGCTTCGCGTGCGCTTTCGCAGCACACTAACACCCGGATCGCCTGGGAGATTCACTTCCGTGCTCCCGGCGATTGGGCGGCTTTCGGAACGGGAACGGGTCCTAGCTCCCAGCTATGGCCGCCAACTCCCGGGTAGGCTCAATTGCGACCTTTATTAAAACCTTTCCCGGCCAGCGGTTTCGGATGGCGAGGGATTGCCAGCTGGGCCACCGCATCGATCAAATCGATCGATGGCCACATCCCTCGAGCTGGCGCCCTACTCATGTATTTTATCGTCGCGATAAGGCTTGGCTTTGGGGTCTTGCCTCCTATTCCGTTCTCCAACGGGCGTTAAAGGCGATCGTCCTCGCAGAGCTATTCTCCGGGACCTAGAGCAGCAATGTCCGCGGCGCCGCGAACTATGATGGAGTAAAAAGGATTTGAGGGGACCGGGCTCAGAGGATTTGGAGGAATGGAATCCAACGATCACTTCTTCCTAGACCTTCTCCTCGCGGACTTCCTCCTCGCGGGTCTTCTCCCCGACTTCCTCCTGGATCTTGCCTTTCTTTTTGCGGGCATTCCCATCACAAATGTAATTGTGTGATTCCAATATTTAAAAATTATTCTGATTTCTTGACAAACGCTTCATGAAGGCGCCGAATGTTTAAGCTTCGTTGAGGTTCACTTTGGGGCGCAATCGTATTTGGGGGCCATCGCGTTAATCCTCATTTCGAGTGAAGCGAATGAAAGGGTTGATCCACAGTGTGTTGATGGGACTTGCGCGAGCAATTGCTCGCGCCCTCCGGCCTTTATGTGGTGGGGCCGAAGGGATTCCCATGGCCAAAAGGCCAATTTGAACCCTTGACTTCCGCCGTTGGATCGCGCCTACGGGTTTCCTCACGCGCTCCTGAAGTTCCTCATCCCCTCTCGGGTCGGCAAACCCGTATTGGTTTACCTCTGGAGCCCATGACGGGCATCCCGTCCTGTCGTCATACCTGGCTAGACTACGGCCCCACCGGGGATTGCTCAGCCCGAAGGGATATTTTAAGATTATCTTCAGGGGGAAACTAAAATATCGACCCTTTTCCCTTTAACGAAACGAGAGCCTTTGATAAGGATAGGGTTAATAGGGAAGACGAATACTGGGAAGACCACGTTCTTCAATGCCGCCACTCTCAAATATGGGGAAGTTTCGACCTATCCATTCACCACGAAGGAGCCCCAGTTCGGGGTTGGATACGTGAGGGCCCTTTGTCCCTGCAGGGAGCTGAACGTCAAGGATGATCCCCAAAATTCTTTCTGCGTGGATGGGTGGAGGTTCATCCCGATAGAGCTCATAGATCTCCCGGGGCTGATAAAGGGCTCTTGGTCCGGAAAGGGCCTCGGGACCCAATTCCTTAGCGTTGCCGCCCAAGCCGATGCGTTATTGCATATAGTGGATGCCTCTGGGAGCGTCGATGCCGAGGGAAGATTGACGAAGCCCGGGATGGGCAACCCCGTACTCGATGTATATGACATAGAGGTGGAGCTGTTGCTATGGTTCTCGAAGCTCGTTAAGAAGGCGGTGGAAAGGGCCTCCAAGAGGGCGGGGGAGGTCCCATCCGATGAGGCCCTCCATAGGGCGCTCGGCGGCATGAAGATCCGTAGGGAACATATAGCCCGGGCCTTGGAGGCGAGCGGATTGAGGGGGAAGCCGTTCGACAAGTGGTCCGATGCCGACATCAGGGAATTTTCGGGCAGGCTCAGGGATTTCTCCAAGCCGACGATAATAATAGCCACTAAGATGGATTTGGCGAAGGCAGAGGAGAACTACGAGAGGCTAAAGGAGGAGTTCCGGGATAGGATGGTGATACCCTGCTGCAGCGAGGCCGAGCTCGCCCTCAGGAGGGCCGAGCAGAAGGGCTACATAAGATACATACCGGGCGAGGAGGCCTTCAAGGTCTTATCCGATGAGAAGCTCACGAAGGAGCAAAGGTGGGCCCTGAATTACTTCCAAGAGCGCGTATTCTCTAAGATAATCAGGACCGGGGTCCAATTCGCTCTTAACGCATGCGTCTTCAAGCTCTTGGGGATGAACGTGGTTTACCCGGTGGAGGATGCTTCGAGGTTCTCAAACGGGAGGGGGAGGGTCCTCCCGGACGCGTTCCTGATGCCGCCGGGGTCCACGGCCAAGGATCTGGCGGAGCGCATCCATTCGGATCTGGCGAAGGGCATGATCTTCGCCCTCGACGCCAAGAGCGGCCTGAGGTTGCCATCGGATTATGTATTGAGGGATGGCGATGTGATAAACATAGTGGCCGCCACGAAGAGGGGCTAGGGCCTTCCAACGACCTTCAGCAGATCCGCCTTAGTTATTATGCCAACGATCTTCCCCATCTTCGTCACGAGCACCGCCGGTGCATATTGGAGGAGCGCGGATATGGCCGGCAGGGGGGCCGATTCATCGACCAATGGGAACGGCTCCCCCATGATCTCCCCCACGCGCATCCTCGATAGCCTATCGATGCTTATGCCCTTGATCGTGCTATCCAATATGGTCTTCTCGGTTATGCTCCCGACGACCTTTTCCCCCTCGAATACCGGGAGCTGGGAATACCCGCCCTCGTGCATGATCCTCGTCGCCTTGACGACCGGGTCGTCCCTGTTGACGCCAACGACGCCCTTGTGGTATATGTCCTTCGCCTTATGCTCCACCCTTCTCTCGAGCATCTCCAATGTATCGAATATCCGCTTGGTCTTTTGATAGGATGGGTTTATCTGCCCAGCCTCTATCTTCGCTATCAGGGATTGGCTAACCCCCGCGAGCTTCGCGAGCTGCCTCTGGTTTATCCCCAGCCTCCTCCTCCTCTTCTCTATGTCCTCCAGCGGCGGCAACAAGGCCACTCCAGCGGCGGCTTGGGGGGATTCCTTTATGAATCTTTTTATCAGGAAATATTAATTTAGGAATAACGCGCTTTCCTACCCCGATCCCCGATGAGATCCATAGCCGTATACGAGCTCCGCCAGACCCCGCTGGAGGAGAGGGCGATGGAGATAGTGGAGAGGAAGGGGCTGGGGCACCCGGATACGATCTGCGACTCCATAATGAACGAGGTCTCGAATAGGATCAGCGAGATGTACCTCAAGAGGTTCGGGAGGATACTCCACCACAATATCGACAAGGGCCTTTTGGTGGCCGGCGAGGTCGAAACCAAGTTCGGCGGGGGTATCGTCAATAAGCCCATGCTGCTGGTCTTCGGCGATAGGGCGACCTACAAGGTGGGCGATGAGGAGATCGATTTGGACGACCTAGTCATAGGGACCGCGAGGAATTGGATAAGGGGGCACCTCAGGTTCGTCGACCCCGATGCCCACATGCGATATCAAGTGGAATTGAAGCGCGGATCGGAGGCCCTCGTGGACCTCTTCGAAAGGGGGGGTTCGCCGGGCGCGAACGATACCTCGGCCGCCGTCGGCTTCGCCCCGCTCACGAGGACCGAGGAATTGGTCCTGAGGGTCGAGAAGTACTTGAACGGGAAGGAGTTCAAGAGGGATTTCCCGGAGACCGGGGAAGATGTCAAAGTCATGGGGTTCAGGAGGGGGAGGGAGCTCAACCTTACCGTTTCAATGGCCTTCGTCGATAGGTTCATCGAGAGCGAGGCCGAGTATTTCAGGAGGAAGGAGGAGGTGCTCGAGAGGTTATTGGAGTACGTTTCGGAGAACTCCGATTTCGAGAACGTCAATTTATACCTAAACACCGCGGATGAGAAGGGGAGGGGGCTCGGGGGGGTTTATTTGACGGTCCTCGGGACCTCGGCCGATGGGGCCGATTGCGGCCAGGTTGGGAGGGGCAATAGGGTTAACGGGATAATCCCCTTATACCGCCCGACATCCTCCGAGGCCGCCGCCGGGAAGAACCCCGTCAACCACGTCGGGAAGATCTATAACGCGTTGACGTATCGCATGGCGGATGAGATCTATAAATCCGTGACCGGGGTCAGGGAGGCCTACGTATGGCTCCTCAGCCAAATAGGCAGGCCGATAGATTCGCCACAGATAGCCTCCGCCGAGCTCATCCTCGAGCCCGGGGTTAAGCTGAGCTCCGTGAAGGAGGCGGTGATGGACGTCATGGATAGGGAATTGGAGAACATAAGAGATTTCTGCTTGAAGTTGATGAGGGGGGAGGTTGAGGTGTGCTAAATGTGAGGGGGATCCCTTAGACCCTCAACTCCCCTCCCTCGACGACCTTCTCACCGTCCAAATATAGGGTGGGCCTGAGAAGGATGCAATCTATATGCACCCCAGCCCTCACGGTCCCGCCGAACGTCGAATTGTCCCCTAGGGCTATATGGATCGATCCATAGATCTTCTCATCCTCCAGGGCTATCCCTATGAGCCTCGCCTTCCTCTTCGTCCCTATCCCCAACTCGGCCACGTTCCTAGCCTCCCCTCCCCCTCCCAATATCCTCTCCAGCTCCGCGGCCGAATCCCCGAAGATCCCAACGGCGATGCCGCCCTTGACCTCGATGCGGAGCGGCGACCTCAATATGCCGATGCCCGCCACGGAGCCATCCACGATGAGCTCCCCGTTCGCGGTCCCCTCGACGGGCGCTATATAGGCCTCGCCGGTTGGCAGGTTCCCAAATTCCCCCGGCCTGTGGATGAGCCCGGTGCTGGCCAAGGCCTTCCTGCCCTTCAGGGATAGCGTGAGCCGCTTGCCGCCGTTCTCGATCACCGCCGTTTCGGCCTTGGTGAGCAGCTCCGCCACCTTCACCGTGAGCTCGGCCAGTTCCCGGTAATCCGCTGTCATCGCGCCCTCGGAGAACATCCCCTCAGTTATGCCGGGCATCGTGGCGATCCTAGCGCCGGCCTCGCAGGCCTCCTTCCTGGCTTGGGTATGCGTGAGCGAATATTCGGTCGGGCATATGACCACGTCCGCCCGCTTCATGGCCTCCGCCACCGGCCCCGGGGGCTCCTCCCCATGCCTAGATCGGGGGAGCATCGTCAGCATAATGGCCTCCGACCCAAGCTCGACCGCCTTTGAGAACAGCGCCCTGCCTATGGGCTCCTTCTTGGTATCCGTTACGATCAAAACCCTTTCCCCGGGCTTGATGGACAAGCATTGCTCCAATACGATCTTGGCACCGCTCTCCAAGCCCATTTCCCCTTCACCCCATCGATCGCCCGGCCGCGGTGGGCCCCGGCTCCTCGCCAACGAGCTCCCGTATAACCCTCGCCAAGATCGACCGCGGCAGGATCGTCGGCTTTCCCGTCAACCTCCTCACGGTTTCCTTCATGGCGATCGTGTACCCTATGCAATCCAAGGCTATCAAATCGACCGATTCGGTGGCCAGCCTCATCGCGGCCGAAGCTATCTCCCCGCCCGGCCCATAGGGCATGGCGCTTTCGGCCACGACCTCCAAGCCGAGCTCCTCCCACTTCCGCCTCATTTGGTCGATCTGATCCGGGGAGGGGACGAGGACGCCCAATCTTCCTTCGGGCAGGACCCCTTGGACCACCCTATTGAGCAATGAATCCGGCTTGAGGATCAATTTCTCGGATTCGAACTTCGGGAATTCGCCGGTGCATAACAAAGCTATCAATTCCGCCCCCTCGCCGATGAGCCTCTCGATGCATTCTTGAACCCTGGGCAGGATCGCCCTCTTGCTGACCTTGACCGGAGTCCCGTCCCTCATCAGCGTCACCAATATGTAGTCCCCGGGTCCGGGGGCCATTCCTAGGACCTCTTGGAGCGATAGCCCATCCAAGGCCCCAGCCTCGAGAACCTCTATCCCCGGGCCCAAGATCGCCTCCATCTCCGGGACGACATCCCTCCTCGGGGATTGCCCGATCGTCACCATGCCCACTTTCGCTTTCATCGATCCCCTTTCCCCCCTTCAAGGGATCCGCCATTAACCCGGCTTCGGATGTATAGGCACGAAAAATGATCGCCGCAATTGCCCATCCAAGGTTCGCATTCCTCCAAGCTCGGCCCCGCCCCGCTGGTCTTGGCCCCCTTTATCGATTCGATCACCATCAGTATCTTCTCGACCTCCTCGCGCTCCCCCTCCACGACGAACGTCGTCGAGCCCTCCGCCCCGGATATTCCACCGGCGCCGATGACCGTGCACTTCACATTCGCCAAGATGGAAACGGCCTCCCTCTCCGTTATCAGCTTGCCCACCAATGGCGCCAAGCCGACCGCCATGCCATATGCCACATCCACCCCCTTCCTACCGCAGGCCATGACGGCCTCCTCGATGGTACCCGGGATGAGCTTCTCCAAGCCGGAGGCTATTATCACGGTTGGGCCCTCGGCCATGATGGCCGCGAGGGCCCTGCCCGGATTTCCCCCTCCCGGGGCCCCGATCATCATCGCGGCTCTACCCTCCGGGTCTATTGCGTTCGCCCCTATTATCACCACATCCCCCTTCCCCATCTTCGTAGCCTCCTCCACTATCGTATGATCCACGTTCCTCCACCTGCCCCCCTCTATCAGCACGCTGTGGGGGTGCTCGCCCTGTTGGCGCTTCGCAGAAACGGTCCCCCTAGGGGTTATCCTGCCGCTTATCCTGAGGGGGATCCCGATCAGCTCCTCGGCCACGGCCGAAACGGTCGTCCCGCCCTTCAGGAGTATCTTCCCGCCTTCCAAGGCCCTTTTGACTTCCGGGAGGGATGCTATGGCCTTCGCTATGAGCGCCTTGGCCTCCGCGACCGTTAGCGTTACTTGCGCCCTCATCTCCCTTTCTCTTAAGCCCTCCCCATCGTCTGGAGGTGCTTCATGGAGCCGTATAGCTTCGTGATTAGTTTGAACTCCTCCTCATCGTAGAACTTGCACTTCCCCTCACCGAACGCCTTCGCGACCTCCAAGCAAAACCTGGCCGCCATCTCTATGTCGATGGCATGGCTGGCACCGGTAGCGCAACCTGGCACCGGGGTTTCGGTGGTGATCGCAATCCCGACCACCGGGGCATCGGTGGCAACGGCGGGTTGCATCATGCTATTCATATGATATAACCCATTGCCATACGGAGTTATGTCCTGGGTCGTTATCGGGACCACCCTGGCCACCATCCCGGTGACCCACTGCATTATATCGATCAAGTCCTCGCTAACCCTCAGGATGTAGCCCTCCTTAACCGTGGGGGTTATCGCGAAGCCCCTGAACTTGACTATCCTGTTCCCCTTGGTTGTATCCGCGGATAGGATCGCCTCCATCCTCGGGTCCACCTCATGCCTATTCATGGTCATCATATCAACGGGGGAACCCATGAATGGGACCGGGTCATGGGGTTGCGTCGGCGCGTTTGGGCATATGTGGGTGGCTATTATGACGTCCCCCTTTAGCTCATCCCCG
>JAWCOP010000020.1:0-8723 GCA_038847005.1 Bathyarchaeia archaeon
ATGGCCTCGATCAGCCTCGGCGTGGCGGGCCTCTCGTTCGCCGTGGGGATATTGGTGAGGGCGTTCCTCAATGTGGAGATATAGGCCCGATCCGGCATCGTAGCCCTTTCCCCCATCCCCATATCGTATCCGAAGCCCCCCGATGGGATATTCCGGGATCCCGCATAATCCTTATATATGGATGCGGCGAGCTCCCGCCGAGGCGGAGGTCTGGCGATGGGAACCGGTCGCAGAGGGGATTTGGTTTATCCTCGTCGGTGAGTTAGCCGGTATCCAGCCGACCGTCTCGAACGATCTTTTCGGAACACCATTGACGCGCTCTTCCCAGCAGTCCATCCGATCCCCTAGGGACCGATCCGCGAGGCCTCCGAAAACCTTGGAAAGGAAAAGCGATGAAGAGGTGATCGATTTGGGAAGGAACTCGATGCGGACCCATCCGATTGGTTGGCTGAGGGGCGATGCGCCATGATCTCCAAGAGGGCCGTTACGAAGCTGCAGGCAATAATTCTCTTGGCCATAGCGATCGTTATCGCCTCTGGCGGCCTTTACTATTATGCGACGCTAACCAAGCCCCCGCGTAGGGAGATCTTGGTCGGCTCCCCGAACCCGCTCACGGGCTCCGCCTCCAAGCACGGCATAGAGATGAGGAACGCCATATCGCTCGCGGCCGAGGAATGGAACGCCAAGGGCGGCGTTTACGTGAAGGAGTTCGGTGGGAAGCTGCCGATCAGGGTCATATTCAAGGATACGGAGTCCAGTAGGGATACAGCCGTGAAGGTGATGACGGAGCTCGTCACCGTGGACAAGGTCGACGTGGTCATAGGGAACTTCGGGAGCGCCTTCGTCTTCGCCGATCAGGTCGTGGCGATGGAGCACAAGGTCCCATACATAACTAGCGGGGCATCCTCCGTCCTGCTGACCCGCAGGACCGACATAGATGTCAGCTACTACTTCAACACGGCGACCCATACCGAGCTATATCCATTCTACACGATGCCATTCCTAGACGAGGCCTTCAGGCCAGCGATCAACAAGAAGTTCGGCTTCCCGGATGCCCGGAACCTAAGGCTAGCGATACTGTACCAAGACAGCTCATATGGCAAGGGCGTCTTGGATGGCTGCAAGCTCTATATATCCCAATTCAAGCCCAAGATCGAGATAGTGGAGGCGATCCCGTTCAAGACCGGCGAAACGGACTTCAGGCCCCATCTGCTGAAGATAAAGGAATCCAAGCCCGACTTCGTATACATGGCGGCCTTCATCCCGGAGCAGACGGCCGCCCTTACGCAGGCCAGGAGGGACGTTGGGCTGAATACCCTATTCCAATCGGTGATATGCAACGACGATGAGGATTTCTACAAGGGCGTTGGGCAATGGGGCGATCATCAATTCCAAGAGACTACGGGCACCACCTCCGTCCCGGTCCTGAAGGGGCCGACGAAGGAGAGCGGGGAGAGGTTCGTGAGGGCCTACAAGGCGAAGTACGGAAAGCTGCCCGCCCAGATGGCGACCCACATATACCAAACCTTCAACGTTGTCATGAAGGCCATAGAGCGGGCCGGCACCTTAGACAAGAGGGCCATCAGGGATGCCCTGGAGGGGATGGAGCTCAAGGGCGAGGAGTACGCCAACGCCTTGGTTTGCCCATTCGAGGGGGAAGCCTTCCGATTCACGAAGGACCATTTGGTCACCATGAAGATAGCCGTGGTCCAGATGAGGTGGAACGAGGCCAAGGGGGAGAACGAGCTCCGGATCGTCTGGCCGGACGACTACAAGACCGCTGAGCTGGAGATACCGCCTTGGTACGCCCCAGGCGCGTGAGGCTAAGGGCTAGGGGGCACGGCCCCTCGAAGCCCCCCACTATATTTATTTGCGCGATCCCAAGCCCTGAGGAGCCATGATCCACGAGGTCCTACTCTGGGGCCTTTACGCGGCCAGCGTTTACATGCTCCTCAGCATAGGCCTGAACATGATATTTGGGGTTATGAAGATAGTGAACTTCGCGCACGGCGAGCTCATGATCCTCGGGGCCTACGCGACCTTCTCCATAGCCACTTCCCTATCCATCAACCCCTACTTGGCCATTCCGATATCGGCCCTGCTCATCGCGATCCTCGGCGTTTCCTTGGAGGGGCTCTGCTTCAGGCCCATCTTGGGCACCAGCAAGTTGAACGAGATATTGGTGGGCTTGGCGCTTACATATGTGCTCCAAAACTTGGCAATCACGATATGGGGCCCGAACCTGAGGTCCCTCGGGAGCCCCTACGCGGCCCTTTCCGTTCCGATCGGCCCGGCGATCCTACCGCTCGATTATTTGATGGGGATCGCCATCACCGCCGCCTCGCTCCTAGCGCTCTTCGCATTCCTGAGGACCGAGGCCGGGCTGAGCTTCAGGGGGACGAGCCAAGATAGCGAGGCGGCTATGCTGATGGGCGTCAGGATCGGGAGGGTATTCGCCCTCAGCTTCCTCATCGGCTCGGCCTTGGCCGCGGTGGCCGGATCCCTCTGGGCCATCTCTGGCCAAATGTTCAACCCGTTCACCGGGGCCCACCTCGGGGTTAGGGCCTTCGTCGTGGTGATCCTCGGGGGCTTGGGCAGCATACCCGGCGCGATGATCGCCTCCTTGATCCTCGGGCTCGTGGAAACCTCCGTTGCCTTCGCCTTCGGAGGCGTTTGGAGGGAGGCCGCCGCGTTCGTCGTGCTCACCGCGGTCCTGATCCTGAGGCCGATGGGGGTTTTCGGAGGGGGGTCGCGATATGCCTGAGGGGACCTTCGGGAGGGCCTTATGGATCGCCCCGCTCCTTATCGCGGCGGCGATCCCGATCCTATTCGGGGGAAGCGCCCACCTAATCAGATACGCTACCCTGCTGTGGATATCGATCCTCTACGCCGCCTCTTGGAACTTCTTGGCCCAAAGCGGCCAAGTTTCCTTCGGGCACGCGGCCTTCTTCGGGACGGGAGCTTATATATCGGCGCTCTTGGTCAGGGACGCGGCCCTATCCCCATTCGCGAGCATGCCCTTGGCCTCCTCGGCCGCCGCCTTGATCGGGCTGGGGATAGGGCTGATATGCCTCAGGCTTACGGCTTGGTTCTTGGCGATGGTCACCTTCGGCTTCCCAATAATAATTCAAACCCTGATGGCCTATCAGCTGAGCTGGTTCACGGGCGGCTGGGATGGGATGCCCTCCTTCAGATTATTCAGCCCCGCCATGCCGCTTTACCACGTTTGGGAATACTATAGCGTATGCGCCATCGCGGGCCTCGGCCTCCTAACGCTCCACCTGCTTAGCAAATCCAGGGTGGGCTTGGCGCTGAGGGGGATAGCCCAGAACGAGCTAGCCTCGAGGGCCTCCGGCATCGGCTCCTACGAGTATAAGCTCTTGGCCTTCGTGGTTAGCACCTTCTTCGGGGGCTTGGCCGGGGCGCTCCATGCGCATTACGTGGGCTACATAAGCCCGGAGATATACGAGGTCGGGGCGTCCTTCAACCCGATAATCTTCTGCGTCATAGGCGGCCTCGGTTCCGTCTGGGGCGCCGCCTTGGGCGCGATCATTGTAACGCTGGCTTGGGACCTTTTGAGGTCCCTCGGCCTCATGTGGGAGCGCTTCATCCTCTTCGGGATCCTATTGATCCTTACGATAAGGTTCGCCCCCGGGGGCTTGATATCCATCCTGAGGGGATGGCCGCCCCCCCTCGGCTCGATGGGGGGCGAGGGGCCGGGCGAAGGGGCTAGATCCCGAGGTACGCCTCCCTCACGAGCTCGCTCTCAAGGAGCTCTTGGGATCCGCCCTCCAACGCGACCCTCCCCCCCTCCAATATCACCCCCCTATCGGCCACCTCAAGCGCCAAGCCAACGTCCTGCTCAACCAATAGGATCGTTATCCCCTCCTCCTCATTGAGCCGCTGGATCGCCTCGAACAGCCTTTGGGACATCAGGGGCGCCAATCCTGAGGAGGGCTCGTCCAGCAAAAGGAGCCTGGGCCTAGACATCAGGCCCCTCGCGATTGCCAGCATCTGTTGCTCCCCGCCGCTAAGCGTGTAGGCCATCTGCCCCTCCCTGCCCCTCAACGCCGGGAAGATCTGATACACGGCCTCGATCCTCTCCTCAATCCCGTCGCCGCCCTTGGCCGCATGGGCCCCCATGATGAGGTTCTCACGGACCGAAAGGTGTGGGAAAAGCCTCCTGCCCTCCGGCACCAAGCTGATCCCGAGCCTGACTATATCGAAAGTCCGCATCCCGCTCAAATCCTTGCCGAGGAACCTTATGGTTCCCGAGAAGGGCCTCAATAGCCCGATTATGGATTTCAAAGTGGTCGTCTTGCCAGCCCCGTTCGGGCCCAAGAGGGCGAGGATCTCCCCCTCCCTTACATCGAGGGATTCGTCCCAAAGGACCTGCACGTTGCCATATCGAACGCTTATCCCTTCCACTTCCAGCATGCCCTTCCCCCCTTGGCATATCTCTCCCCGAGGTACGCGCTGATAACCTGCCCGTGGTTCACGACCTCCGCGGGCGCGCCCTCCGCGATCTTCTCCCCATGGTTGAGGACCAAGACCCTATCGGATAGGCCCATGACGACCTTCATGACGTGCTCGACCATGAGTATGGAGGTGCCCATCTCGCGTATCCTCGCGAGGAGGTTCGAGATCTCGGACCTTTCCCTTTGGCTCAGCCCGGTGGCCGCCTCATCCAATAGCAGCAACTTGGGCTCCGATGCCAGCGCGCGGGCCAAGTCCAAGCGCTTCAACTCCGCCGTGGTTAGACGCCCAGCCAATTCCCTCGCCTTATCCGAAAGCCCCACCGATTCCAAGGCCTCCATGGCCCTCCTTCGGGCATCCCTCGCGCCCATATGCCCCTTGGATCCGAAGAGCGCGCCGATCATCGCGTTCTCGAGGACGCTCATCTCCGGGAAGGTTTGCGCCGTTTGAAAGGTCCTGCCCACCCCCATCCTGCATATCTCCTCAGGCCTCATCCTGGTTATGTCCTCCCCCCATAGCCTGATCGAGCCGGAATCGCACCGAATTACCCCGTTTATGATGTTTATCAGGGTGGACTTCCCAGCCCCATTTGGGCCCACGAGGCCGACTATCTCCTTCTCCCCAACCCCGAAGCTGACGGATTTCAGCGCCTCCAATCCGCCGAAGCGCTTCGTCACGCCATCGCACTCGAGTAGCATCGCTAGGCGCACCTCTTGATCCGAGGAATGGCTCCGGGGTTGGGGTGAGACGCGATGAGAAATTCGGAGCCTTCCGCCCCCAAAAAATCCGAATCCCTGATTCCGATCAGTCCGCTGGGGTCATTTCGATCATATGAGGCGAATGCCTCCGAAAAGCCGGCCACCCTCGTAAACTGGATCACCCATTCCTTCCACCCAGCCCTGAGCTGGCCTCCTCAAGGCCATCGGAAATATTAACCTTTCCCCCTTAAGCCTTGGACGCCCCCGCGGCCAATATCCTCACGTAATCCGCCGTATCCGCGCAGACGTCGGCGGCCCCCTCCAAATGATCCGCCAAATCCTTCAGGATTATCAGCAGGGCCGGATTCACCTCTTTGCCGTACTTTATCAATAGGGACTTTGATTTAACGTGGGCATCGTCTATCAAATGCTCCAACTTGTCGACCCCCTTGGAGAGCTCGACAGCCTCCGAAACATCGGCCCCGAGCTTCTCTATGCTGCCCCTTAGAATGTTCGCGCATTCCTTCAGGTTCCCTACCATATCAACGTAGAGGGCTCGGATCTCCCGAGGGAGATCGGAACCCCTGAGGGTCGCCAGATCCCTGGCCGAATCCTTTACGCAATCCGCTAGGACGTCGATCCTCTTCACCAAATGCATCAGGTCCTCGCGATCCTTTGGTTGCATCTCCCCCCTGCTCAGCTCCTCGAAGATCTCCCTCCTGACGTCGTCTATGCCCTCCTCCTCCGCGAAGAGCTCCTCCACGGCCCTCATAGGATCCCCCTTGGATTCGCCGAATATGGCCCTCGAGGCCTCATCCAAGAGCCTAACGGTTTCCATCGCCATGTCTATTTGGCGCTCGGCCAAGGTTAGGACCTTGGACTTCCGCCTCGATACCCACCATTCCAAGATCTTATGGCTCAACCCTGAGGGGTATTCGATGCCAATTCCAATAAAGGTTTTGGGTGGGGGAGGGCGATGAGCCGCCCAAAGCCATGGAACGCCATCCGGCCGCCATCGCCCTGAAAAACTATTAAAGCCCGGTTGTGGCGATCCAGCTAGGGGCTCCCCCATTGCTAAACGACCCCGTTAACCTCCGCCTGCTGGAGAAGCTTGTATCCGGGGAGGCCACCAGCCCGAACCTGAGCCTCCTCTCGAAGCGCTTCGGGAAGCATAGGAATACCGTTAAGGAGAGGGTGGATGAACTGCTGGATCACAAAGTCTTGGATAGGCCCGTGTTCCCCTTCATAGGGCTCTATAGGGAATACCCCCTCCTGATAGCCGTGAGGGCCGACATCCCAAACGACGAGCAGTTCAGGAGGTGGATAAGCACGGATGAGCATATATTCGCCGCCTTCAGGTCGAGGCAGGGAGAATACAATACGCTCCTCTTCCTATTCCACAAGGACGTCACGAGCTATCAGCTTTGGAGGGAATCCTTGGTCCCCCAAGGGAAGATACCCCCAAGGGAGTTCCGATACCCCTCCAGCACCTCCTATTTCTCCACACGCATGATGGTCAAATACGAGCCGAGCTCGGCCATCAAGCTCATTGAGGAGGATTTGAGGAGGAACGGGGAGCTCGAGATAAACGGATGCACCATCGACCGGCTCAGCTTCGATATAATGAAGGCATTGGTCCTCGGGGAGGGCATAAAGGTTAACGAGAACTTCCTATCGAAGGAGCTCGGGCTCCATAGGAGGACCATATCTAAGAGGATAGAGAGGCTCATCGAGGAGGGCTTCGTGGGGAGGCCCGTATGCAGGTTCCCGAACTTCTTCGTGCCCCCCAATTATATACTCGTCTTCTCCCTCTACGAGGTCAGGAGGTCCAAGGAGGCGATCTTAGAGGAGATGAAGAGGGATCCGCATGTGCCGATAGCGATGAACGTCAGCCACGGCAGGTACAACTTGCTCCTGTTCGGCAACCACAATAGCATAACGGATCATTTGGAATGGGAGGAGCGATACGAGGCCAAGTTTTCGAATTGCTTCGGTAGCGCCGATATAACCTATCTCTCCCCGAAGATGACCGTATCGATAGATCAACAGAAGGTCTCCCTCGGGATCATAAGGGGGAAGCTGAGGGAGCTGGAGGGGGGCCCGCAGCCCGAGCGGCCGCTCCCGCCGCCGGATGGAGCATAGCCCCGAGGCCTTATTCTAAAAGGAATAAAATGCCCAATAATATATTAAGATTAGAATAGATTCCTCTTGGTCAACGGTGGCTTCCCTTGTCGGCGTTAAGGGGGAGGGAGGAGCTCAGGACCTACGAGGAGATAAACGAGAGGATCCGCAGGGGGGATGCCGTCGTGATGAGGGCCGACGAGTTCGCGGAACTCGCCAAATCGGCTGGGATCGAGAAGGCCGCCAAGGAGGTGGATGTGGTAACGACCGGGACGTTCGGGGCGATGTGCAGCTCCGGCGCATTCCTGAACTTCGGGCACGCCGATCCCCCGATAAAGATGAGGCGATGCTGGCTCAACGAGGTGCCGGCCTACGCCGGCTTGGCCGCGGTGGACGTTTACCTAGGCGCCACATCGCCCAGCGAGGATAGGGGCATAGAGTACGGCGGGGGGCACGTGATCGAGGAGCTGGTTAGGGGGAGGGAGGTCCATCTGCGGGCGGAGGGCTATGGGACCGATTGCTACCCGAGGAAATCCATCGATACCTATGTCGGATTGGGCGACATAAACCAAGCCATCTTGGTGAACCCGAGGAACGCCTACGAAAGGTATAATGCGGCCACCAATAGCACCGATGAGATCCTGTTCACGTATATGGGGACCCTTTTGCCGAACTTCGGCAACGTGACCTATTCGGGGTCCGGGCAGCTAAGCCCGCTTTACAAGGATTACGGCCTCGAAACTATCGGGATCGGCACCAGGATATTCTTGGGCGGCGGGGTTGGCTACGTCATAGGGGAGGGGACCCAGCACAACCCGGGAGGGAGGCTCGGGACGCTCATGGTCAGGGGCGACCTGAAGGACATGAAGCCCAAATACCTCAGGGGGGCTACCTACCATAAGTACGGTAGCACGCTATACGTGGGCATCGGGATCCCCATCCCGATCATAAACGAGAGGGTCGCCAAATCCGCAGCCCTTTCCGACGAGGAGATATTCACCGATTTGGTCGACTACGGAGTGCCCTCGAGGGCGAGGCCCATCCTCCGGAAGCTTTCCTATGCGGAGCTCAAGTCCGGGGAAGTGGAGGTGGGGGGAAAGGACGTGCCAGCGTCCCCGCTCTCCAGCTATGGATACGCCCTAGAGATAGCGGAGGAGCTAAAGCTCAGGATCGAGAGGGGGGAGTTCCCGCTCTCCAGGCCGGCGGAGCTCCTGCCGAGCGAGCGCCCCTTCAAGCCCATGAGGCTGATCGAGGCGGTGCCGAGGGTGGGGGATTTGATGCGTAGGGATTTCAAAACAGCCAAGGCGATCCAAAGCCTAAGCGAGGCCGCTAGGATAATGGTGGAGGGCGGCGTCGATCATCTGCCCATAGTCGACGACCTCGGGAGGCTCGAGGGGATCATAACCTCTTGGGATATAGCTAAGGCCT
>JAWCOP010000021.1:0-8666 GCA_038847005.1 Bathyarchaeia archaeon
AGAGCGGGGCCCGATCCTTAGCGCGAGGGGGCCTCCAAGCGCTGGGGCGGGCGCAAAAAATTAATTTACATAGGGGGGAGGGAAAGCGCGGGGCCGTGGGCTAGCCTGGTCTACGCTACGTGGCTTGGGTGGCCCATTGGGGCCAAGGATCCCACGTGATCGTGAGTTCAAATACGCCAATTGGCGTAGGACAGATCTCACCGGCCCCACCAAAATTTCCCACAGCGGATTTTTAGGAGGCGAGCTCGCGATCCCCTCGGCGACCATCGGCGATGATCACGGCTCGGGCTGGGATGGAATTGGTAAAGAAAAAAACTGAGGGGCGGATCAGAAGTTCTTGTACCTTATCTCTACCCTCTCGGCCTTCAGGAAATCCATGAAGGTCTTGAGGGCCTCCTCGGGCTTGGAGTCCTCGCCGCAGGTGGCGCAATCGAACTCGACGCTGTTGTATCTCTTCGAGGTATGGATCGTTAGGTGGCTGGTCACTATGAGGGCGTTGATGCTAACGCCCCCTCCCATGGCGTCGTCATCGACCTTGTAGTGGAGCGGGTTCTCGCCGTTGGTCCTCGCCAGCTCCATTTTCGCCCTCTTTATGGCCTCCAGGGAGGTTTTGAGGAAGCTCGCTTCATCTGTTAGATCGGCCTTGCAGCCGTGGAACGTCGCCAAGATTTGCTTGTATTTGTACATCTTCCCGATCTGGATCTTGGGCTTTTCCTTTCGATTTTCGATTCTTTATGGCGAACTATAATTTAAAGTTTATTATGGGGCCCAAAACGCTCAACTTCCCGGAAATTTAGAGATGTATTTTTCTAATCTTAAAAATCGAGATAAAATAACAAAAATCAAAAAAATTGCATGAATTTTATAATATAACTAAGTAAAAACAATTGAAAAGCCAAAATAAAGGTTTTTTGGAATTTTTTGTTAAATATAAAGAAAATTTATCGGTTTAAGGTTTTCGAAATGCGGCCGCTGCCGGGGCCCGATCCGCCGACCTGTATAAATTTCTGTACAAAGCCCCTCAGCAGAGCCTCAATCCAAGGGCCTCAGGAGCTCGACCTCGACCTCTTCACCCTCCTCGATCCCCTCCTTCCATTCGGGTATTATGACCAGCCCATTCGCCTTGACGACGCTGGAGAGGATCCCGGAGCCCGAGGACCTGATAGGCTCGGCAACATAGCCCCCTTTCCCGTCGCCCTTGACAAAGACCCTCAGGAAGGTCCTCGTTCCCGCTGGCGATGCGATCCTACGTGCCATCTTGGCCCGGATCCTAGGGGCCGGGTCGGCCTTGGAGCCGAGGAGCATGAGGATCAAGGGGCGGGCGAGGGCCATGAAGCCCATCATCGCGGCGACCGCGTAGCCAGATAGCGATATTATGGGCTTGCCATCCACAGCCGCGAGGCCAGTTGGCATCCCGGGCCTTATGGCGACGCCGTGGATCAGCACCCCCGGCTTCCCCAAAGAGTTTATCGCCTCCGGCACGAGATCCTTCTCGCCCACGGAGGTCCCGCCCGTGATCAGGACGGCGTCGCAGGTCCTCAAGCCCTCCTCGATCCTTACCTTTATCTCCTCCAAGGAGTCCTTGGCGATCCCGAGGTAAACCGGGAGAGCGCCCAGCTCCTCCACCATCGCCGATAGGATGAACCGGCTCGAGTTGACGATCGACCCGGGCCTCGGCTCCTCGCCGGGCTCAACGAGCTCATCGCCCGTCGATATTATCGCCACCTTGGGCCTTCGGATGACCTCCACGCTGGTGATGCCCAAGGCCGCCAGCATGCCTATATCCCAAGGCCTGAGCTTCGTCCCCCGCCTCAGGATCGCCTCCCCGGCTTTGACGTCCTCGCCGGCGGCTTGGACGTTCTCGCCCGGGGTGACCGGCGAGTAAACCTCTATCTCGGAATCCGATATGGCCATCGTATGCTCGACCATTACAACAGCATCGGCGCCCTCGGGCAAGGGGGCGCCCGTCGCCACGGCCACGGCCTCCCCCTCGGAGATTCTCAAACCCGGCTGGGAGCCGGCCTCCGCCCTCCCAACGACCCTTAAGAGGACCGGATTGGTCTGGGATGCCCCGAGGACGTCCGCCGAGATGACCGCGTAGCCATCCATTGCCGCCCTATCGAAATCCGGTATGTCGCGAGGGGCCACGATATCCCTCGCGAGAACTCTGTTCAGGCAATCCCCTATCGGGACCTCCTCCGCATCCGAGGGCGCTATTAAAACGTTGCTTAGGAATGCCCTCAAGGCCTCATCCGCGCCCTTGAGCCTCTTGAAGATCTTCCCTCCGCTTACGGACATGATGCCGCTCGCCCCTTCGATTGGGATGGGCCCTAAATAACCCTACCCGGGATCGCGGGCCCCGCGAATCGCCCTTCCCACCAGCAGGATTGCCGGAACAGAGGCGAGCTCCATCAGGATTGCGAACGCCATAAGGGCGGCGATCGATCGCTCGTAGAGGAGACCCATGAGCGCGCCCCCGAATAGCCAAGAGAGGCCATAGATGGAGTTGAAGATCCCATAGGCGGAGCCCCTGCGCTCCGCCGGCGTCAGGTCCGCGATCGCGGCCCTCATCGTCGTTTCATGGATCCCCATAACGGCGCCCCAGAGCATTATGGCGGCGGCCGCGGGCCCGTAGCCGTGGGAGAACGCGAGGAGTGGCATCGGGATCGTGAGCAATGGGATCGCCATCAAGGAAGCAAACCCGATTCTATCGTACGCCCTGCCAGCGGCTAGGGCTATAAGGGCATCGATGCCCATCGCGATCGCATAAAGCGCCGGGATCTGACCCTCCGGGACGATCAATCGGGCCTTGAAGTGGTATGAGATCAGTTGGAAGTTGGCGAAGCCGGCCACGCTGAGGAAGGTGAATATAGCGTAAAGCCAGAAGGCCTTTGGGAGGCGGGCCTTGACCGTGGCAATCCCGGCCGCCGCGCTTTGGGCCTCTAGTTTCTCCGGAGAGGGAACCTTGGCCCTCGCTGCCAAAAGGGTCGCCAACGCCAAGGCAGCGGGCGCTAGGAGGAAGGCGAAACCCCAGCGATACCCGATCCCCAAGGATAGAGCCGCGAAGAGTACGAGGGGCCCGAGGATCGCCCCCACTTGGTCGAGGGCTTCGTGGATGCCGAAGCCCCATCCCCTGCCCACGCGCTTCGTCGCATACGAGAGCATCGCATCCCTAGCAGGGCCCCTGATCGCCTTCCCTAGGCGCTCCAATATCAGGAGCGCCGCGGCATATTGCCAACTCCCGGCCACTGCCAGCAGGGGGATCGATAATATCAGCCCGTATCCGATGATCGCCAATGGCCAATGGCGCCCGGTTCTATCTGCTATGTAACCCGAGCCCAAGCGAAGGGCATAAGCCGCGAACTCGCCCAAGCCCGCCGCCAATCCGACCGCGACCGCGCTGGCGCCCAAGATCGCCAAATATGGGCCCGAAACAGCCCTAGCGCCCTCGTAGGCTATATCCCCGAACAAGCTCACGAGGCCGAGCATTAGGATGAACCGCATAGCCTCCCTTCGCGAGCTCCCCGAGCCCAGCTCCCCTCGGGACATTAGATCACCCGAGATGGCGCAACCGAGGGCCGGGGGCTATTAAAACCTTGGTTGGGCCAAGGGTCCATTCGCCGGGGCGCGGCACATTTTAAAGGTTGCCCGGTCCGATAAGCTAGCGCAAGGTTCCCCAATGCCCCGGTGGCTCAGCCCGGCGGAGCAGCGGCCTTGTATCCCAACGGCGTGAAAGCCGCGGGTCGCGGGTTCGAATCCCGCCCGGGGCTCCAAATCATAATCCATACTCGAAGCACGACCCCATCCCCCGTTTCCGCGGAAATTAATAAAACCGCAAGCATGATGGTACTTTATTTCATTATTGGGCGAGGCGTAGGAGTGTGTTTATAAAACGCATATGGTTGAAGGGGCGGGGAGGGGGAGATCAGGAGTTTCCGGAATAGCTGGACCGATTTGTTAAATTGATAATTAAACCCTTACCCGCAATCGTTCTAATCAGCTTGTTCAGCCGAGATTGCGCTCGCCTACCCTCCTTTCATGCTAGCCGCGAAGCGCGAAGGGCCGAGGCTAGGTCTTGTTGGCGGAGCCTATGAGGGTCAAAGCACGAGAATCGCCGAATTCCGCGCGGCTCCATCTAAGGGCCCCGCTGTGGGTGCGTGTCGCATTCCGTTTAGCCTTACTGCCATCCCTCCGTATGGCCCTTGATAGGCTTGATCGATCCAGCACGGGCTAGCATATCTCGATAACCTTAACCCCGCGCTTCCTCGCCGCTCGGGCTTGATCGCTGTCGAGCGTTAGCAATTCGGCCCCCTCCCTCAAGGCCAAGGCCACATATAATGAATCATAAATGGTAATGCCCTCATCGATCGCGATTCCAATGGCATCCTCAATCAAATCCATTTCATCGAACAGCCTTACCACCAGCCTGGTTAGCTTAATCAGGTCCGAGAACCTTCCAAGGGCATCCTCCTTGGTTATGAATCCCCTCGCATGGGCCTTCCAGATGGCGTTCCCGACCTCCTTGGCGACTTGGTCCACGCTTATGGAGTCCTTCAGATATCCGGCGATTTCCTCGTGGCCGCACTCCATCATCAATAAGCTCGCCAAGGCCGATGCGTCAATGACTATCACGATCTCCCCTCACGGATTTCCATGAGAAACCTAGTGGGACCCCCGCGGGGCCGAGCCTCCTCAGATCTTCGAGTACCTCGTTAAGGGTCCTCTCCCTCCTTACGCGCTCGATCCTCTCGATCACGAACTTCCTCAACTCCTCGGGCCAATCTATCTCGCCCTTAAGCTTCTCCATCTCGCCCTTGATGGATTTGGGCACTTTGAAGCTCACGGTTTCCGACATCGTCTCCTATATTGGGTTCTATAAGTTTCCTATAAAGTTTACTAAATGGATTACCAAGATGAGTGAAGGGGGTCAAAGCCCTTGGTCCTAAAAGATCCGCCGCATCAAGTTCCACGGAAAGTCATAAAATCCGCCTAGGCAAGATGGAGGGCCAGCTTGCGATCCGAGGGATGGATAGGCCCGGCGAGGCGCGGGAGGGAGTACGAGAAGGCGATATTGGACCTCTTGGGGAACTCCTGCAGGCTGAGGATATTATTGGCGTTGGCGAGGCATAGGGAGGAGCTCAGCGTTTATAAGGTCGCCAAGTTCAGCGGGCTTGGGAGGGCCTCGGTGACGAAGCATTTGCCAATGCTCGTGGAGCGGGGCTTGGTAAGGAGAAGGGCCTATGGGAGGATATCGCTCTATTCGCTCCCCGAGGGCCCCCTTACGAAGGGCCTCTTGGCCCTCTTCAGGGAGGCGGGCCTCCTATAAGCCCCCTAGGCCTTGCCATGGCCTTCCCGTGAATACTTTTACCGAGCACCCGCTTCCGGCCTCCTCCCTCATCGCTTATATTGGCGCTTCACGCGATGCGCCATCGGAGATTTCGCGCGGTGAATCGCTTGGTGTTGGAGGGAAGGGGGAAGATAAAATACTCCAGCAAGGGTAGCAGGACCGGGATCCTGTACATAGCCGCGGACCTCATGAAGGATTCATCGTTCCCCTTCAAGCCGAACGAGGAGGTCGTCGTCAGGATAGCGGAGGATAAGCTCATAGTCGAGAGGAGGCCCGGCCTTGAGGCCCAAAGCCATTAAGCTCTCCGGGCGGATGTGGTACGACATGAGGGCCGAAGAGGGTTCGGAGGAGGAGCCTTGGGTCAAGCTATTGGACTCAATTGGCGGGGTGAGCAAGCTGAGGAAGAGGGAGGGTATGAGATATGTCTTCTCGGGCGGCGCCCTCTCCCCGATACCGTCCCCTCCGCTGGGCCGAGGGGATCTCCACGTGGCGGTGGAGCTGGAGGGGGCGAGGCCTTGGTTCGTCGATACTGTCTTCGAAGCGGTCTGCCGCGATGTGAAGGAGTGCGGCCTCTCGCTGACCCTAAGGCCGGAGGGGCTCGATTTCTCCAAGCTCAGGGAATGGGCATCGAGGGCCGGGGAGGAGTTCAGCTCGGATCGCGAGGGATCCTTCAGTTCGAAGGTGATCGTGAAGGGCCAGAGAGCCTCCCTGACGGTCCATCCGAGGCATGGGATATTAAGCCTGAGGGGGGTCTTCAGGAGCGGCAAGGGCAAGCCGAGCGAGGTTCTGGCATCGATCCTTAAGGAGGGTTCGCCGAATGGCCGAGGGATATAAGAGGGCCTACGCCTTCGGGATGGATTACGGGACGAGCGATTTCAAGTTCGGCCCGATATCCTGCGGCGAGGTGCCTCAGATAATCGAGAATAGGGGATACTTCCCCGATTCCGGATCCATAATGTATAGGGCCTTCGAGCGGGCGAGGGAGGTCGTCGTCGGCGAGGAGGTCCCACTTTACCTCCAATCCAGCGAGGATTTGGCGCTCAGGCTGATATACCCAATGAAGAATGGCGTGATAGCCAAGGATGATGAAAGGGCATGGGCGGTCGTGAGGGAGATAAGCAGATACGGCCTCTCCTCCTTCAAGCCCCCGGAGGCGGAGTTCAGGGGCTTCTATGTCGTCGCATCCCTTTCCTCCATAGCCCCGAAGTATATGTACGAGAGATTGTTCAAGATTTATGGAGAGTTGGCCCAAGAGGGCCTAGTGGCGGCCTCGACGGTGATCGCGCAACCGTTCGCGGTCGCGATAGCCCATAAGATAACGACTTGCGTTGTGATGGAGTCGGGGCATGGGAACACGCAGATCTGCCCGATCTCCCGATACCCCATCCGGAACGCCGTCGTCACCATAAACAGGGGTGGCGGGGATGCGAATGCCCTAACGGCTGAGATAATGAAGGACGCGGGCTACGGGGATTTGGCTAGGGAGGAATCGCTGGTGAGGAGGGTGAAGGAGGGCATAGGCCTCGTGCCCGCCGATCTGGATAAGGCCATAGAGGAAGGGAGGAGGAACCCAAGGAAGCTCAGGGTCAAGTTCAAGGTCCCGGGGACGAGGATAACGGTGGAGCTCGAGGAGGAGCCTTGGAGGAGATTCCTCATAGGGGAGTTCGTCTTCGATCCGAACCACGAGATATTCCAGAGCTATTTTAGGAGGGGGATGCCGAGGCCGAGGGATGTGAAGATAGGGGACGCTACCTTCCTAGGAATGCTCGACTTCGGAGAGGGCATCGCGAGATCGGTGGAGCGCTGCCCGGTCGAGCTTCAGCCCCACCTATATAGGCAGATATTGCTCTCCGGGGGGAACTTCAGCTGGCAGGCCCCGAAGGAGCTCGAGGGGCTCGCGATCGATTCCAAGGCCAAGATAAAGGCGCTTCTGAGGAGGAGGGGCATAACGAACGTTAAGGTGACCGTCGCGGATAGCCCCCAATACTCGGTCTGGCGGGGTTGCATAATCTACGGCTACGTGGTCCCGGAGGATTACGAATGGGATTGGGATAGGATGGAGGGCTGGATGAAGCCATGAGCTCCCCCTTGGAGGAGAGGATCAGGCGCTACTTCATGGCGAAGGGTTTCACACCTTTCGATGAGGGATCGGGTGATAAAGGGTTCCGGATCCTCTCATTCCGCGATGGAGAGCAACTGGTCCAAGTCGCCATAATGCCCTTCATTCCTATAGGCAGCAGGACTTTGATCCTCTCGGCCGCAATGAGCGCCATGGAGCTCAAGAGGTCCGCCCATATGGTCTACTTGGCCCTCCCGAAGCTCTACGCCTCGATGATAGATGGGGAAATATTCGAGGAGAGGGGCTTGGGCCTCATAACGTTCGATGAAAGGCGCCTCGACGAGGCCATACCGGCCAAGGAGTCGGAGCCAGAGTCGGCCAAGGCCTCGGCGGCGCGCCCTGGGGCGGAGGGGGAGGAGCTTAGGGGGCTGAGGGCGAAGGTATTGGAGCTCGAGGCCCTAGTGAAGTCCCTAGACCGGGAGCTGAGAGCCCTAAGGGAGATGCCGATGATATCCCAGCCCGCCCAAGATCTGGCCCTAGAAGAGCCCTTGCCGAGCCGGCCAGCCTCCTCGGCCCCGCCCTCGCCCCTTCAGAGCGGGGAGCTCCCCTCCTATTTCAAGGACAACCCATGGCTGGAGATCTTAGCCAAGAGGGGCAGGGAGGGCCCCGATAGATATGTCGGCTAGCGCCGTCGAGAAATACGTCTATGGGCCGATAAGGTCCGTGAACCTCGTCATCGATCTGGAGGATCCGCTTTCGCCCGAGCTGACCCTGAATGAGTTCGTTAGGCTTAACGGAGTCCCCCCCTCCTCGCCTAGGTATAGGATCTTGGAGCTCGAGCTGGCCGTTTGTCCAGAGGATCGTCAACCGGTCCTATTGGCCGAATGCGGCGGATGTCCCAAGTTCGTTAAGAGGTCCAAGAGGCACATATGCTGCAGGAGGGTCTTGCTCTGAGGGCGAGTGGAATGGCCCAAAACGCCGATCGAGCTGGATGGGTCAAGCGGACGCTCCGCTCCTATCCAATTCCCTTTGGACCTCCCTTGGATCCTTGCCGCCCACGGTGACACCCATGCTGAGGCATGTGCCGAGGACCTCCTTCATGGCGCCCTTGAGATCCTTGGCATAGCCATCCGCCATCTTGATCTCGGCGATCCTCCTAACGCTCTCGAGGCTTATATCGCCGACCTTCTCCGCCTTGGGGTTGCCCGATCCCTTCTCAATGCCCAATTCCTTGACTATCAGTGCCGCGGCGCTCGGGGT
>JAWCOP010000022.1:0-8559 GCA_038847005.1 Bathyarchaeia archaeon
TGGGTTTGGAGTCGTCATAGGGAGGGGCGTTAGGATTGGGAACGGGGTCGTGGTCGGCCCTCATACAATCATAAACGGCCCATCCGAGATCGGGGATGGGGCCAATATCGGGCCCCATTGCTCGCTCGGATACCCGAGCAGGAGGGTATTGAGGGGGGATAGCCCGGAGCCCCTCCGGATCGGCCGCGGTTGCGTGATACGATCCGGCTCCGTGCTTTACGAGGGGGTTTCGATCGGCGAGGGCGCGGAGTTCGGGCATTACGTGCTGGTGAGGGAAAGGGTGGAGATCGGGAGGGGCTCGCTGATAGGGACGAATGTGGTGATCGATGGTAATTGCAAAATAGGCTCTGGGGTATCCATCCAAACGGGCGCCTACATATGCGCAAATTCGATCATAGGGGATTTCGTATTCCTCGGCCCCTATTGCGTCCTCACGAACGATAAGTACGTGGCCCAGAGGGAGGTAGAGCTCAAGGGCCCGATGATCGAGAGCGGGGCCAGCATAGGGGCGAACTCCGTTATAATGGCCGGCGTTAGGATCGGGGAGGGCGCGGTCATAGGCGCCCAAGCCCTCGTCAATAAGGATGTCCCCAAGAGGACGATCTGCTTCGGGGTCCCCGCCAGGGGGATCCGGGAGGTCCCGGAGGGATGGAGGCCGCTCTTGAGGGAGCGTAGGTAATATATATCGCGGAGATCATTCGCCTAGGGACATCGAGGGGGGCGTCCGATTTGATGAAGAGATTGGCGATGATTCTCGCGATCGTCCTCATATTCAGCCCGATCCTGAGCCAAGCGAGCGCCCAAGGCAACCCCGAACCGCTTCGGATCCATAGGGAGGTCATCGTGGCGAATTGGGGCAGCGTCGTCATAGTTGACAGGATTGAGGCGGGGGCGGGCGCATTGGAGGCGATCGAGGTGGGGTTCCCGAGGGGCATGGCCTCCTCAATGAAGGGATGGAGGGCCATCGACGGCTCGGGGGCGGAGGTGGCCGTTCGGGAGGCCGCCGAGGCGGGCGCGCGCTGGCTGAGCGCGAATCTCCCAACCGGGGGAGGGGGATCCCGAAGCCTGACGCTTTATTCGGCCTTCGACGGCCTCCTCTCGTATGGGGCGTTGAAGTTCTATTTGCGCCTCAATCCCTTCCCAATGCTAAAGGCTCCCATCGAGAACTGCACGGTCAAGATATTCCTCCCGGGGGATGCCAAGGTGTCCCTCGGCGAGGGCCCCATATTCTCGGTCGGCAGAGAGGGGTTGGCCTTGGTCCTCAGGGCCTCGCTCGCCCCCCTGGAGCCATACTTGGATGAGGAGTTCGTCATAGATTTCACATCCTACGAGCAAAGGCTGCTGAAGGTGGAATCCTTGGAAAGGAGCATAACCTTCGAGGAATCCGGCGATTTGATCGTCAAGGATTCGTATTCCGTGAGGAACCTATGCCAAAGGTCCATCGATGGCGTAATGGTGCCGCTGGCGAAGGGCGCCGAGCGGGTGGTTGCGGAGGATTCGGGTGGCGCCCTCCCGCAGACGATCCATAGGGGGCCGGGGGATTCCCTCAACGTTACCGTTAGGCCCAGATTTAAGAACGTGAGGTTCTCGGAGGGCTTCTCCTTCACGGTATCGTTCCGGATACCCAAGGGGGAGGTCGCCAAGCGGGGGGAGGGCTTCGGGAGCTGGGGGATGGAGCTGGAATTGATCCCGCCAATACCCGGCTTCGCCGAGGGCGCCAGCGCAACGATTTCGCTCCCGAAGGGCTTCGGCTTAAGGTCGGCGGAGCCAGCCCCCCTAGCGATGCGCGAGGGGCCCTATGCGAGCACCCTAATCTACAGCCTCGGCCCGATCTCGCCGATCTCCAAGCCAAGGGTTCGCTTGGAATACTCCTTCAACCCATTTTGGTCGGCCCTGAAGCCCATGGGATGGATCTTCGCAATCGAGGCGATCGCCCTCGGGGCGGTCGCGGTCGGCATTTCCAAGAGGGGCGCCCGGCCCAAGGCCGGGCCCTTGGCCGAGCTATTGAGGAAGTTCGTCGGCCTATACGGGGAGAAGAACGCGCTCAGGCTCGATTTGAAGAGGATGGAGGAGGAGCTGCTTAGGGGAGGGATCGGGAAGAACGAGTATAAGCGCAGGAGGAAGGCGGCGGAGGAGAGGATCGAGGAGATAGAGAGGGCCTTGGCCCCGGTCAAGGATGGGCTCAAGAAGGGGGACCCGAGGTACGCCGAGCTCATAAGGGGGATTGAGAAGGCCGAGGCTGAGATCGAGGCCGCCAAGGCCTCCGAGAGCCAGCTCAGGGCCCAATATAGGAGCGGGAGGATCTCCAAGGACGTTTATAACTCGCTCCTATCCGCCTCCAAGAAGCGCGGGGAGAAGGCCGAGAAGGAGATCGAGGCGGCCCTGATATCCTTGAGGGGGGAGGCCAGATAGCGCATTCAATGCTGCCGAATCCGATCCCTATTTGGTCGTGCGGGCGATCTCCCAAATGGAATGGGACTTGCCACTGAGCATATCGATCAGCGCGAGGATCGCCGCGAACGCCTCCAAGAGGATCCCGGCCAAGAGGTATGGCAATTCGGAGGGGCGGCCGAGGGCCATTTGGATCGCGGCCCTCAGGAGGATCGCGGGGGACTTCAGCGCGGCGTTCTCAACGCAACCCGGGTAGAGGCCGATCCCCTTCCAGAGCTGCAGATGGCCGAAGGTGATCCTCCTCCTCTGGGCTATGTAATCTAGGACCGTGCGCGGCGCCCTTATGTAAACCTTGGCACCGACGCATATCTCCGACCTATAGCCCATCTCCTCCGCCCTCTTCGCCACGTAGGCATCGTCGTTCACCACCCATTTCGGTATGGACCTCACTATTGACCGCCTTAACCCATAGAGCTCCCCACATGCGTAAACGAGGCGATCCGAGAGCGCTTCAAGGGTTCTGTTGTGAAGGGCCCAAACTATGGATGAAATCCTTTCGGCGAGGGTTTCGCTGCGGATCGGCTCCGGGGCCCCGCTGACGATCCCCAAATCCTCCCCGGAGGATAGCCGCTGGATCAACCTCCTTATGGCCAGCTCCCCGGGGATGACGTCGGCCCCCATGAATACGATGATCTCCCCCTTGGCCTCCCTCAATATCAGGTTGACCGCCGAGGCCTTGCCGCGCCTCTCGGGCTCGAGGAGGACCTTGATCCTGCCATCCGCCTTGGCGAAGAGCTCCGCGATCGGCACGGTTTCATCCGTGCAGCCCGAGCAAACGATTATGATCTCATCCAGATCGCCCAGCCCCTGATCCCGGAGGAGATTGGTGAACAACCGGCGTATATTCTTCCCCTCGTTGTAGGCGCAGATCCCGATCGTGATCCCCGGGCCCATGCCGAACATCACTATTTTATGGAGGCGCAATTAAATATGGAGCCCGGGGGCCGAGGGGGTTCGGGGGTTGGGGGAGGGAATAGTCAGGACGAGCTTCTCGATACCCCGTGGCCTTTTGAGGGAGCTCGAGGAGGTCATGAGGGCCAAGGGGTATAAGAAGCGCTCCAAGGTCATCTGCGATGCCATAAGGAATTATTTGGCGGAATAGCGATGGTCGGGGGGCGAGGGGAGGGAAGTCGCCGCCGTGATATCGCTCCTATACGACCACGAGCTCAGGGGGGCATCGGAAACCGTGATACGGGCCGGCCATGAGCATGGCCCATTGGTGATCTCCACGATGCACATACACTTGGATGAAAGGAATTGCTTGGAGGTTATGGCCACTAGGGGATCCCCAAAGGAGATAAGGGAGTTCGCCGAGGGCTTGATGGGGATGAGGGGAGTCAAACAACTCAAGTTGTCGGTCATGTCGTCCTGATGCAAGTCCAGGCGGGTTTCGGGTCCAACGTTCGGGGAGCGCCATGACGCCGGAAAGGCTGCTAAGGCTTCAGGGGGAACTCTCGAAGCTCGTAGATTCGGAGGGGGTCCTAGGGGGGGTCGGGCTGGTCGCTGGGGCCGATGCCGCATATAAGGGGGATTTCGCGGTGGCATGCGCGGCATCGATCGATATGAGGGCCATGGAGGTCGCGGAGGCGAACTTTTGCGCCGGGAAGGCCGCCTTCCCCTATATCCCCGGCCTATTCGCGCTCAGGGAGGCGCGGATCCTAGTGGGGGCGCTCAAGGGGCTCCGGGCGAGGCCCAACGCCTGCATCGTGGATGGCCATGGGGTGGCCCATCCCCGGGGGTTCGGGCTTGCATGCCAAGTGGGCTTGGCCTTGGATTTGCCGACGATCGGCGTCGCGAAGCGGAAGCTCTTCGGGGCCGTGGAGGGGGATAGGATCCTAGGGGCCTCGGGCGAAGTCATCGGCGCCATATTGCCGGCTGGGCCCAGCAGAAGGCTTTATGTCAGCGTTGGGCATAGGATCTCGCTCCCCGACGCCTTGAGGGTGGTGGGGCGTTGCATGAGGAAGGGAGAGGTCATCCCGCTGGCGATCGCCCACAGGCTCGCGAGGGCGAAGCTATCGGCATCAAGCCATACCATATGATCGCGCTGATAAGGCTCGCGGATCTGAGCGCCAAGGCCGGCGCCGATGGGGCGCTGGTGACGACGCGCGAGCTGGCCAAGCTGATAGGCGTATCCCAGCAAAGCGCCTCTCGATATCTCATAGAGCTCGAGGGGCTCGGGCTCATCCATAGGTCCAGGGAGCCCGAGGGGGAGATGATAAGGATCGCGGAGGAGGGCTCGAGGAGGTTGGCCGAGATTTACGCGATCCTTAGGGGCTTCTTCGAGAGGCCGGAGGCCGAGCTGATCTTCGAGGGGAGGCTCTTCACGGGCCTCGGCGAAGGCGCCTATTACGTGAGCCAAGAGGGCTATAGGCGCCAATTCATCGAAAGGCTGGGCTTCGATCCATATCCGGGGACCTTGAACCTGAGGCTCGATCGAAAAAGCCGGTCGAGGAGGCCTTTGCTGGATCGAATCGATCCCATAATGATAGAGGGGTTCGCGAACGGATCTAGGGGCTTCGGCCCGGTGAAGTGCTTCAAGGCCATAGTGGCCGATAGGATCGAGGGCGCCGTCCTAGTGGCCATGAGGAGCCATTACGGGGAGGATGTGATCGAATTGATCGCGCCTGTCGGGCTGAGGGAGGCGCTGGGGCTGAGGGATGGACAAACCGTTAGGGTCCGGATCCCCCTCCCCCCCAATCCTCAACGACCCTCAACTTGACCTCCGTGGAGCTCGCCAGCCCCGGGCCGTCGCGCTTCGGTAGGCGCACGACCTCGGTGCGAAGGCCCATCTCCGCGATGAGTTTCCGAACCTCCTCCTCGATCCGGCCCTGATCGTATCCGACCGCCAAGACATCGGGCCTTATCCGATCTAGGAACTCCCTCAGGCTGAACCCCTCCCGGCCGAGAAGGGCGACATCCACGGGCTTCATCGCCTCTATCAACGCCCTCCTCTCGCCCTCGGGGAAGATCGGCCTCTTGCCCTTCCGCCCCTCCGCGGTCGAATCCCTCGCAACGACCACGACCAAAAGATCGCCTAGCTTCTTAGCCTCGCTCAGGGCGAAGAGGTGCCCCACATGGATCGCATCGAAGACCCCGCCCGTCAGGACCACCCTAACGGCGGCCCTCCCCTTATCGGAAACCCTGTAAAGCGCCCTGCGCCTCCCCTCCGCCTCGGCGCGCTCCAGGAGGCCCTCCGCCTCCAAGGTCCCCAACAGCTCCCCGCATCGGGCGGCCTCGATGCCGCAGCGGCGGGAGAGCTCCTCTGGCCCGAAGGGCCCCGAGGATATTTGAAGGGCGAGGGCCTGCCGCAACAATTCCCTTCTGAGGGGGTCTTGGAGATCGCCCATTTCCCAACGCCGTGGAAACTCATTCAACCCCTAATAAGGTTGGCCCCGCCCGGAATCGGCCTTGGGCCTCGGCCAATCGAAGCTCACTAGGCCCAAGAGCCTCAGGGCGTCCAATAGGCCCTCGGCATAGGCCGCCGAGGCCAAGGCCACGGCCCCCTCCCCCCTTTCCAAATAAAATCGGGAATCCCTCAGGTAATTCTCAGCCTGCTCCAAGACCTCGAGGGCATTCGGGGGCGCTCCCCTCCGCCCGATTTCCCCGAGGACCTCGGCTAGGGTTTCGGCGTATTTGGAGGCGAGCGCCGCGCAATCCTTGGGCACCCCGCTCATGGAAGGTCCTCCTCCCGGACCCCGGCGAAGGCCCTCAAATAGTCCCTTTCCACGAAATGGAGCGCCCCGGGTATTACGAGGCAATGGGGGGGAGGGCCGAAGTCCTCCCCGAGCATCCTCTCGGCCCTCCCGCCCCTCACCAGCTGATCCGGGGAGCCAACCCTCGCCGCCCCCACCACGAGCGTATCAGGCGTAAGGGCCATCTCCCCCCGCTTGGATTCCATGGCCAAAAGCTGCTCCAAGGCCCCGTTTATGGTCATCGCGGCGCCCTCATCGGCCCTGAAGTCCATCAGGAGGAGCGTATGGAGGCCCCTCGCCCGATTATCGCGAACGCATTCGTAGGGCGATTCGGGCGGGGAGGGCCCCTCTGGGATGGGGATGGTGGCGGCCTTCCCGAACTTATAGCCGTGAAGGCCCGTGGCGCCGCATATGGCCGATAGGATCGAGGGGGCATGGATTATAGATGTCCTTATCCCCGCCCTCTCCGCCTCGAGCCTCAGGCTCGCGTGGGTGGTGAAGACCATCGGATCCCCGGGCACGAGGAGGGCTCCGCTGCCCGCCTCCCTAACGGGCTCAAGGACCGCCTCATGGAGGCGCTCCTCCAGATCGGCCCTGTCCAAGGGGCGGATCGGCTTCCCCAAGAGGCGCTCGAGCCTTTGGATCGATAGGCCGGGCATGGGGCTCGTATATAGCTCCAAGAAGACCACGCCCGCGACCCTCGCCTCCTCCAAGCCCTTGAGGCTCATCCCAAGCTCGTCGTAAAGCCCTAGGCCTATGAACTTCAGCTCCGGCAATGAAACGGTCCCCGGCGGATCCCGGGCCAACAAAATATTTAAGGAAATCTCGAGATGGCCCTGTAAGCGGGCCCATAGCTCAGCCAGGTAGAGCAGCGGACCAGTAAGGCTCTGCGCTCGCTGGGCTGAAGCTCTTATCGGGTTGGGAGCCACCCGAAGGGCCTTGAAGGCCCGGGGAGAGGTCGCGGGTTCAAATCCCGTTGGGCCCGCCAAATCACGGGTTAAATATTTATAAGGCGCCCGCCCTCATATGGCCTCGAGCCGAATATGCCCTATAAGGGGTTGGAGAGCCTCCCAATTGGGGAGGAATGCGTTGGGGAATGGGCCTCGAGCCTAAGGCCCTCCACGGCCAAGAGCTATGCGTATTACCTATTGAGGTATTTGAAATGGGCCAAGGGGAGGGGCCATTGGGGATCGGCCGGGGAGATGCTCGAGGAATATAGGCGCCTCGATCCGGAGGGGCGCAATCGCCATGCGAGGATCCTGGCCGAGCATTTGAGGGCCATGGGGACCGGGTCGAGGGATCGGAGGGCCGCTTGGTACGCGGTGAAGAGCTTCTACGAATACCATGGGCTCCAATTCCCGAGGCCCCATAGGAGCGAGCTATCCGATGCCGATAAGCGCAGGGCCCTGGAGATGAAGCCCCTCGAGCTATCCGAGGTCCGCCAATTGGTCCTCAATGCCCCCCAGCCCTATAAGGCCGCGATCATGGTCGCCTTCCAAGGCGCCATGGGCTTGGCCGAGTTCATGGAATTTAACGCGGTCGGGTGGAGGAGGGCCATCGAAAGGCTCGATGAGCCGGGGCCTTTGAGGATAGACCTCTATAGGGGGAAGGCCAGCGGGCTGGAGGTGAGGGCCTATTATACGTTCATAGGGGAGGATGCGAAGGCCCTCATAAGGGATTGGCTCGCCATAAGGCCCGAGCGCGGACCTGATGCGCTGTTCATAGTATTCGATAAGCGCAGGGGGGAGTACGTCCCGATGGGCGGCAGGAACTTGGCGGATGCCATAACGAGGATCGCGAAGAGGATCGGCCTGATAAGGCGGAGCGGCCTTGGCCGGTATCATATCCACGCGCATGAGTTCAGGGACCTATTCAAATCCCTATGCACCCTAAACGGCGTCAACCCCGTCGCATCGGAGTTCTTCCTGGGCCATAGGATCGATAGGATGGGCTACGACAAATCGCCCCAATACGATGAGGGATGGTTCAGGGACGAATATCGGAAGGTGGAGCCGCTGCTCAACGTTATATCGAACCCCAAGGGCCTCAGGGGTGAGGGGGATCTGAAGGCGGCCTTCAAGAGGGAGCTCCTCCTCGTGGCCGGGTATTCGGAGGAGGAGGTCGAGGCCATGGACGTTGCCAATATGGACGATGGGGCCGTGAGGGCGAAGATAAGGGAGAGGCTCCTAGGGGCGATGGCGAACAACGGCGCGAGGCAAAGGGTCGTCGACCTGGGGGATGTGGAGGGATACATAGCCCAAGGCTGGGAGTACGTCGGCGCTCTGCCGAACGGAAGGGCGATCCTCAAGCTGCCGCTTTGATGGGCGCTTCGATGGCCGGGGATCGGCTTGGCGCTGCCTTCCGCAAGCCCTCCCCGATGTATTCGATGGCCCCTTTTCAACGCTCCAAGGGAGCG
>JAWCOP010000023.1:0-8552 GCA_038847005.1 Bathyarchaeia archaeon
ATAGATCACGACCCTCCTCCCCGCATCATCGATGCCCCAAAGCCTTATGGCCGGCGCGCCGTCGATTAGGGCATCGTTTATATCCAATAGCCAGAATTTGACGTTGGGCAAATACGACCCAGCCCCCGCATCAGGCCCCCTCGAGTATGGATTCGTTGAACTAGGCGATAAAGGGTTTTTGATCGAGCGCGCCTCAGAAGTTCAGCCGGAACACCATGGCATCCCTCTTGCCTCCATAATATCTCCTCCTCACCCCGCACTCGGCGAAGCCGAGGCTCCTGTAGAGGGCCTTCGCGGCCTCGTTTCCGACATCGACCTCAAGGATGGCCCCCTTGAGGCCCATGGCCCTGCCCTCGTCGAGGATCCTGACCAAGAGCGCCCTCCCAATCCCCTTGCGCCTGAAGGGCGGCAGGACCGCTATGGAGAGTATATGGATCAAGTCGCCCTCTTGGGAAGCGGCCGCGTAGCCCACCACATCGCCATCGATCAAAGCCGCGTAGAAGAGATCCGAGCCCTCCAAGAGCGCCCTCAAATACCACCTCGGGTACGGCTCCGGGAACGATTCCTCCTCAACCCTCCAGACGCCGGGGAGGAGATCCCGCCTCATCCTCTCTATCCTGAAGAGCATCCCTCGTGGGAGGGCCTCAAAACGTTTAAATAAAGTCCCGAAATAACCGGGGCCCCAAATATGGGAGGGCGGGTATGTCGCAAGAGAAGAGCCAAGAGCGATGGGGGATAGCCCACATATATTCATCCTTCAATAATACGGTCGTTCACATAACCGACCTGAGCGGGGCCGAAACCATAGCCCGAAGCTCGGGCGGCCAGCACGTGAAGGCCGATAGGCTACAGGGGTCCCCCTACGCGGCGATGCAGTCCGCGGCCGCTGCGGCAAGGGTCGCCAAGGATAAGGGCATAACGGCCCTCCACATACGCGTGAGGGCGCCTGGGGGATCCGGGGCGAGGACCCCCGGCCCAGGGGCCCAAGCCGCCATAAGGATGCTCGCTAGGTCGGGCTTCAGGATAGGGCGCATAGAGGACGTTACCCCGATACCCCACGATGGGACGAGGAGGCCCGGGGGCAGGAGGGGCCGGAGGGTTTAAGCCGTTTCTAATCCCGGCTAATTCAGCTTGGCTGGGCGCCCTCCGGAGCCAAGGGCTGAGGAACGCCTTTAAAAGGCATCTGGCCCCTAGGCGATCCTATACTTCAGGATCGCCGCGATCCCCTTGAAGGACCTCAGCAACATGGCCCCCTCCTCCGTCTCGGTGGATATGAGCTCTATTTTGGCATCGGTCCCCTCCGCCAGCTCTATGAAATCCTCGAGTAGCTTCCTCCTCTCGATGATCCTCATCCCCTGCGCCCCGCACGCGGCGCAACTCATACCCATTAGCTTGGATTCGAAGGAGGCCAGCTCGTGGGGCTCTAGGGCCTTCCATTCCTCATGGTTGCATGTATTGCAGGCGATGCGCACCCTGAGGGTTTCAACCCCCTCGGAGAGCAGAAGCGTTTCGACGGCCCCCTCCCTAAGCGCGTCTCGGACGTGGCCCTCCCCATATGAGGCCAAGCCGGTATCGTGGCCGACCTCCCTGAGGAATCGTTGAACGAGGGCCCTCTCCTCCGAGTACCTAACTCCCTTCAGGACCTCGTTGCTCTTGTCCACGACCTCCTTGACCCCCTGCTCTGCCACATAGGCCGTGTCCACCACCGCCAACACCTTCCTCTTCAGCTCATAGTTGAGGTAATCGCCCTCGAGGAACTCATTCTTGGTAGGCCCAGGGCCGCCTACCAATATCCCCCTCAACCTCTCCACGCCCGATAGGAGCTCGTTCGCATGGGAGCCGACCCTTCGGAAGTAATCGTTCAGCTCCTGCTCCCTTATCCTCTCGAACCTCCTGGCCGACTGCCCGCCGGCTCTGTGCTTGCCGCCGATGCCGGAGGTGAGCTCCTTGAGGATCTCCAACCTCCTGCCCTCGAGGATGGCCACGGCGGCTTGGCTGGAATCTATTACTATTATCCCGTAGACGTCCTTCTCCCTCAGGAGCTCCAGGAGGGGCTCCGTATGGAACCGGCTATCGCATCTGTAATAGTAGATGTTTATCGGCTCGGGGGGCTCGAATACGTACGTCTCCATCCTCTCCGTCCCCGGCCCGTTCTGCGGTATAGCCCCGCAGAATATCACCAACCCATTCGGAGGCGTTTCCCTGAACAGCTTCAGCCTTTGCATCACCCTCTCTATGGCATCGAGGACGCTCTTCCTAGTGGTCCTCGATTTTATGTTCGATGCCGTCCCGTACTCCTCCCTTAGGTTCGCCATGACCTCATGGATCCTCCTCCCGGGGGGTATGTATAGGGTTATCATCTCCGTCCCTCTGCCCTCCTTGGAGGCCAGCGTGTCCAATAGGCGCTTGAACCTGTACCTGTCTATTGATCCGCCCTTCTCGGAGGCCAACTCGCTCAAGTGAACCCCCCTAGGCCGGGGATAGGTGGAAGATCATCGGTTAAAAACCCCGCGCTTGCGATACCAAATCGGAGAAAACTCGGATGGCAAACCACCCGAATGCCGCCCATGCTTGGGCCATCCCTCAACCCATCGCGGGCCAAGGCCTACGGGGATCCCCCGCCACGCTGATGAAGCTTATTAACATCGGGAACCCCACCTCAATCGCCGGTGCGCCCCATGAAGGCCGTGGTCAAGATCAGCGGCTCCGTTTTCCCGGAATCTTTGGAAACGGGTTTGATAAGATCATACGCGGCGGAATTGCGGACCCTCAGGGCCGAGGGCCACGAGCTGATCGTAGTGGCCGGGGGCGGGGCGAATGCCAGGAACTACATAAGGGCGTTGAGGGAGCTCGGCGGTAGCGAATCCCATTGCGACGAGATCGGCATAAGGGTTTCTAGGCTAAATGCCCTCCTCCTCATATCGGCCCTAGGGGATGCCGCCCATCCCTTGGTCCCGGAGGATTTGGGCCAGCTCCTCGCGTATTTCTCGACCGGCAGGATGGTGGTCATGGGCGGCCTCCAGCCTGGACATTCCACCAACGCGGTCGCGGCCCTCGCGGCCGAGGCGATCCGCGCGGGCCTCCTCGTGAACGCCACCGACGTGGACGGCATCTACACGGCCGATCCCAAGGCCGACCCCTCAGCGAGGAAGCTCGATGAGATACGGGCTCGAGAATTGTTGAAGATGGTCCTCGAGGGCTCACTCTGGGCTGGGGCGTATGAGCTGATCGATCCCGTGGCCGTGGGGATAATAGCCAGATCCAATATACCCGCTTTGGTTTTGGACGGTATGGACCCGAAGAACCTAACCAAGGCCATCAGGGGCGAGCGGATAGGCACCAAGATAATACCTTGATGCGGCGATGGGCTTTGAGGCTATCGCGGATATTCGGGTCCAAGGCGCAAGCCAAGGTCTTGGAATATATGCTCGAGAACAGGGGAAAGGTCTTCAACCAAGCCTCGTTGGCCAAATCGTTGAACCTCTCGCCATCGACCGTTTCCAGGGTGGCGGGGGAGCTGGCGAAGGAGGGGATAGTCCTAGAGGAGAGATTGGATGGGAAGATGAAGATCCTCTGCCTCAACGAGATGGATGAGAAGGTCAAGCTGATCTTGGATTTCTATGAGAAGATGAAGGCCTTTGGGGAGGGCGATGCTTGAGGGTATCTATAATAGTGCCGACGAAGGATGAGCCGAACGCCGGGAGGTTGGTCCAGAGGATCCACGAGATCCTAAGCGGGATGGACCATGAGGTCATAATCGTGGACAAGAGCGCGGCTCCGCAAAAGATCGAGGGCGCCTTGATGGTAAGGCAGAGATCCAAGGGCTTGGGGAGGGCAATTCTGGAGGGCTTGGAACATGCGAGCGGCGAGGTCATAGTCACGATGGACGGTGACCTCTCGCACGACCCGAGGCACCTGCCCCAAATGTTGGGCAAGATCCCGGACTACGATATAGTCGTCGGCTCTAGGTTCGTAGCCGGGGGTAGATCCCACGATACGGCGTTCAGGAAGCTCGTTAGCCAAGCCTTCAGGATATTGGCGAAGCTGATATTGGACATCGGCGTCGAGGATCCCCTATCGGGATTCTCCGCGATGAGGCGCGAGGTCCTCCAAGCGCTTACGTTGAACCCGATGGGCTATAAGATAGTCACCGAGATATTATACAAGGCGAAGCGAAAGGGATTCAGGGCGACCGAGGTCCCCATAGAGTTCAGGAAAAGGGAGGTGGGGAAATCCAAGGCAGGGGTCGGGGAGGGCGCTAGGACATTGGCCCTGATGCTCAAGCTCAGGTTGGGCCTTCAATAGGCGCGTTCCTATAGAAACGATCCGAGTGGGCTTGCGGCCGCAAGATCGGATCCCTCGGACAAACTCCTCCCATCGAATCCCTTTGGGATCGAGAGCGGGGCCAAAGATTGAATAAAATGGGGCGCCAATGGATCGACGCGGTTACCATAGCCGGCCTTGATGGGGCTATTGTTGGGGGCTCGGACCGATCCAAGGAGGTGCACGCGAATTGAGGATCCTCAAGACGGACCTGAAGAGGGGGGTCGTGAGCGTCCTATTGGAAACCAACGAGGACCTATGGGCCCTCTACAACCTGATCGAGAGGGGGGATTTGGCTTTCGCCAAGACCAGCAGGGAGATAAAATCCGATGGCATCGGCCGCCCCTCAAGCTTCAGGAAGCAGGTTTCCCTTTGGATCAGGGTCGAACGCGCTTACTTGGATAGATCGGCCAACAGGCTTAGGATACACGGCATCGTGCATGAGGCGCCGGAGGACCTCGGCATAAAGGGATCCCATCATACCCTCAGCCTTTCGCTCGGGGATCGCGTTTCAATAGCCAAAAGCGATTGGAAAAGGCATCATCTGGAGAGACTGGAAAGGGCCAGATCGAAGGTCGAACCCTTAACGATCGCGGCCATCGATTTCGAGGAATGCGCCATAGGGACGCTTAGGCCCTATGGGGTGGAGATCAGGGCCGAGATCAGGTCCAACCTCCCCGGGAAGCTCGAGCATTCGAAGCGGGAGCAGGCCATCAGGTCCTATTTCTCCGACATAGCCGAGGGGTTGGAATCCGCAATATCCGGGACCGATGGGAAGTTCGCCATCGTGGGCCCGGGGTTGGCGAAGGAATCGTTCCTGAATTACCTGAGGGGCGCTCGCCCGAGGCTCCTTGAGCGCCTAATGGCCGTGGGCCAAGCGAGCACCGGGGGCATCGCCGGCGTCCACGAGGCCCTGAGGAGCGGGGCGCTGAGGGGGGCCATGAGGGAGGCTAGGAGAATGGAGGAGATCGATGCCGTTAACGAGGTCTTGAGGAGGCTCGGCGCTTTCTCCGGGGACATATCCTATGGCCCGGACGAGGTGGAGGATGACGCCAAGGCTGGGGCCGTCGAGCTCCTCTTGGTGTGCGGCGGGTTGCTTCGCGAGGCCGATGAGGGGCTCAGGGCGCGGCTCGAGGCGATTATCAAGGCCGTTGAGGATAAGGGGGGAGGGGTGCTCATCGTGAGCGATGAGCACGAGGGCGGCAAGGCCCTCTCATCCTTGGGCGGACTAGCAGCCCTCCTGAGGTATAGGAGGCATTGAGGATCATTACCAATTCTCCGCGGCATCGTAGGCGGAAACCGGCAGTGCCGACCGATGTCGCATGGAAATGAAAGCCAAAAAAAGGGAAGGGATGTGGTGCGGATCAAAGCCTTTTGAAGGAGAACCACCAATCGTAGCCCTCGATCTCCTTCCTCTTGATCTTCTCGAGCCTATCCATGGCGTCCTTGACGGTCCTCGCCGGCGGGATTATCACCTTATCCCCAATCAGCTCATTGTTCGGCCAATTCGCCGGGACCGCGACCTTATTGGCATCGCTGATCTGCAATGCCCTCAAGGCCCTCAGGACCTCATCGATGTTCCTCCCGATTTCCTGCGGATAATAAATTATCAACCTCACGGCCCCATTGGGATCCACCACGAAGACCGCCCTTACTGTATTCGTTCCCTTCGCCGCATGTATCATCCCCAATCTCTTCGAGACCTCGCCGGTATCGTCCGCGATTATCGGAAACTCTATGCTGACTCCGAGCTTCTCCCTTATCCACTCAACCCACTTTATGTGGCTGAACGTTTGATCGATGCTCAGCCCGATGAGCTCGCAATTCAACTTCCTGAACTCCTCATGGCGCTTTTGGAAGGCGAAGAACTCGGTCGTGCATACCGGCGTGAAGTCCCCCGGATGCGAAAACAGGATGAACCATTTCCCGGCGTAATGCTCCGGTAGCTTTATGTCGCCATGGGTAGTCTTGACGATCAATTCCGGAAACTTCTCTCCGAGGAGAATCATTTTCCATCGTTATCGGTAATTAATTTTCGTATTTATAAGTCTTTAATCCTAAAATCGGAATAAAATTTATGAAATGATATGAAAGGCGGATTGGTTCGGGATGGCCTAACAAACGGATTTAAATCCGATGAAATCCATCGTTTGTCGACTAACTTCCCTACAATAACGTCAAATTTTTGTTTTACAAAAGCGCTTCGATGAACGAGTTGCTAAATCGACCGCGGGGCCCTCAATCTCCTCCTGAGGGCTGGATTCCCCGCTTCCAACTCCGCTAGCGCAGACTCAAAGTTTTCCTCGGCCCCCAGCTCCTTCTCAATGAATAGCCCGGTCCTCCCCACCCTGCTGCGCTTGCCCAGCGCCCTCACCCTATCCATGACCGTCCTCGGGCTTATCCCGAGCAATCCGGCCACATAGGATTCCCTGCCCACCACCGGGCTTTCCACATGCCCGAACTCCCTCGGCTCGATCAGGAGCAATTGCTTGTTCACGCCCGGCCTCCTGATACCTCTGAGCGTATCGCCTAGATCGAGCTCGCCGGCGAACCTATAGAATTCCCTCTCCACGGCTCGGAGCCTCACCAAGGGGAAGGAGATCGATACGTCTTCCCCTAGGAATAAATAGCCCTTCGGGGCGTAAGAGGGCGTCGCCTGCACCAAAACCCTCCTGATCGGCCTAAAGCCCGCCATCTCCACGGCAAGCTCGACCTCGGTGGAAGAAATCGGATTCGGGATGAAGACGTCCAGATCGCTGTCCTCATCGACATCCCCCCTAGCTATGCTGCCGTAAATTATGGGGGCCAAGTTGAAGGATTGCAGGCCCCGCATTATCCCTAGGGCCTCCCCCCTCATACGCTCCAGTAGCTCCCACCTTCTCCTCTCGTAGACCACCTCCTTGAACTCCGCTTTCGGCCCCGATCGCATCTCCGGATCGATCCCGGGCAAGGATCCGAAAAACGTTTAATTATTGCTTCCCCCCACTTCCCCGCGTTTCCCATGGAGCTAGACCTGATCCAATCCCTAGCGGCCTACTCGATCGGTTGGTTGGCGCTATTCGCGCTCTCGCGCGCCTTGAGGCTTAAGGAGAGGGGAATATCCGTGGGCCCTTTCTATTTATCCTATAGGACTAGGGCGTTCAACAGCCTTCTGGAGGCCATCTCGAGGAGGGGGAGCAAGCTCTGGAGGGCCTTCTTCAGCGTTGGCGCGGCCCTCGGGATCGGCATGATGGCCTTCATAATCTATCGCTTGGCGATGAACGCCGGACTTTTGGCATATCGCGCCGAGAGGGCCGATAGGGTTACGGTGCTCGTCCCGGGCATCACCGTTGGGTTCGAGAGCATGCCCTACCTATTGTTGGCGATCGCGGTCCTCGTCGTAACCCATGAGGCATCGCATGGGGTCGCCAGCCTCTTGGAGGGGGTCAAACCGAAATCGGTGGGCGCGTTCTTGGCCTACATCATACCCGGCGCGTTCGTGGAGCTCGATGAAAAGGAGCTTGGCCGCTTAAGCTGGCGCCCCAAGCTCAGGATATTCGCCGCCGGATCTTCGACTAACATATGCTTGGCCCTTGTGTTCCTGACCCTATTATCGAACTTCCCCGCCACGATCTATCCCCTATACTCAACCGAACCATCGGGCGTCTTGGTGACGGAGATCGTGGAGGGGGGGCCGGCGGAGGAGGCCGGGGTGAGGAGCTGGGATGTTATACTCTCAATCAACGGCACGAGGATTTGGGACCCCAGCGCGCTGAGGTCTTGCCTATCCGCGGCGAAGCCCGGATCGGTTCTGATCGCAACGACCGATAGGGGAAACTTTCCAATCTTGACGAGGGCCCACCCCCTCAACTCGAGCCGGGCGACAATTGGGATCTACCCATTCCCCTTCTTTGAGCCGAGGATCCCCTTCGCTCCCAAGGAGCTCCCCTATAGGCTATTGATCGCCGAGAATTGGCTCTTCATGGTCCTCCTGAACGTCGCCCTGATCAACATGCTGCCCATGTACCCCCTCGATGGGGATAGGTATTTAGACGCGCTCCTCGACGCCATAGGCATCAGGAGGAAGAGGGAGATAAGGATGGCCACGAGCCTCGCATGCGCGGGCCTGCTCTTCGCGAACTTGGCGCTTTCTTACATGAACTTTGGGCTCTTCAAGTTCTAAAGGGACCTCCATGGATTGCTCGATTTGCGAGTCCTCCGCCGCGATATACCTGAGGAGGAACGAGGGC